>JBPYEE010000041.1:0-6506 GCA_051985095.1 Vicinamibacterales bacterium
GGCCTGTGTTTCGTCGGCGCGTTCGTTGAAGCGCTGTGCCAACGCGGTTCGGCCATGTTGGCGGGCGCGCACGGCCAGTTGGCGGGCCAGCGACGCATCCGCTGCCAAAGAGCGAAAAGCCACCCAGAGGCTTCTCTCGAGCGGGTTGTCCTGTGGTTCGAACACCGCGTCCGCGAAATATGCGTGCTCGCCGCCGCATCGGAAGTGCAAGAAGGCGCCGTGTTCGATTTCCCACAGCATGCTGCCGCAGTCTGGGCAACTGAACGCCGAGGGCCGCCCGACGTTGCGCTGGTCGTTGACCACTTTCCGCCTCACGTCCGCTGACCGCGATTCAGTTTTGCGTACCGTCGTCAGGACCGGCTCACTCCACGGGGTTGCCTCGCCGACGATGCCTGCGACGAGTGCGCCAAGGTCCGCCGATCGGACCTTGTAATCCGCCGACACGAACTCGAGCGCGTGGCGAGGCAAGTCTCCCTGTGCCGCGTCGCCGGGATCCTGCACAATCGTGATGCCCCCGCGATCGTGAATCGCTCTCAGCCCGGCGACACCATCACCACCCGTGCCGCTCAGAATGACGCCGATCACTCGGTTGCCATACGCCCGTACGGCGGAACGAAACAGCGGATCGATGGCGGGACGTTGCCGGTTCTCCTTCGGTCCCATCACGACCGCCATGGCTCCGTCTTTAATCAGGAGGTGATGGTTCGGCGCGGCCACGTAGATGTGGCTGGATTCGATACGCTGGTCATGCACGGCCTGCGTTGCCGGAAGGGGTCCGGCGCGATTGAGGATGGCGGCGAGCCGACTGGTCGCTCCCGGCGCGATGTGGATGACAACGAACAACGCGGCTGACAGGTCCTCGGGCAGGTCGCTCACAAACTTGGACACAGCATCCAAGCCCCCGGCCGAAGCTCCAACCACCACGACATCGTGGCTTGGCATGGGAGACTCCTCTCGCAAGATCAACGCCGCTTGCGGCAGTTTGTGACCCCAGCCGGGCGAAGCTGGGCCGCCTGTCCTGGCGTTGGCAGGCTGCTGAACTGTCACCCGACGGCGGATCTGCGTTGCGACCGCTCGCAGTGCGGGCGGACCGCCGCCGAGTCGTGGCCGATTGGTCAAGTTTCATCGCCGCCGCCTCCATCGCGCATCCAAGCAGCTAATGGCTCAGACAATGACCGTGTGGTAGAGTGCCGTGAGAATGGGTGTGCTTTGTCGACAGAGACGACCAACAGACACCTCGTGGACGAATGGCATTGGCCGCATCCCAAGGCGGCCTTCGATATCGTGGCGATTGCGGCGTCGGCCGGTGGACTGCGCGCGCTGACGACCTTGCTCGCAGCTCTCTCCTCAGATTTTCCCGCGGCCGTCACCGTGGTTCAACATCTCGACCCCCGGCACCGAAGCCTGATGGCCGAGTTGCTCAGCCGGCAGAGCCGGCTTCCAGTCAAACAAGCCGAAGAAGGCGACCGGCTGCGGCCGGGATCGGTCTACGTCGCACCTCCCGATCGGCACTTGCTCGTCAATGCCGACGCGACATTGTCGCTGTCCAAAACAGAACTCGTGCATTTCCTCCGGCCATCAGCCGACCTACTGTTCGAATCCGTGGCTGCCAGCTTCAAAGATCGGGCGATCGCGGTCGTCTTGACGGGAACCGGTAGTGATGGGGCGAGCGGCCTGCAGGCAATCAAGAAGATGGGCGGGACGGTTATCAGCCAGGATGAAGGGACGTCCGAGTTTTTTGGAATGCCAAGCGCCGCGATTCAGACCGGTCAAGTCGATTTCGTCCTGCCGCTCAGCGAGATCGCGCCGGCGCTGACGACGCTTGTCGTGCGAGGCGACGCAGCGTGAGCCGCACCGAAGCCATCCGCGACAAGGAGCTCGAGGATCTGCTTGAGCAGTTGAAGACGAGTCGCGGCTTCGATTTTTCGGCGTATAAGCGGTCCTCGCTGAGCCGGCGCTTGCAGAAACGGATGCAAACGACGGGAATCGACAGCTACGCGCGGTACTCTGATTATCTCGAAGCGCACCCGCAAGAATTCACGCAGCTGTTCAACACAATTCTCATCAACATCACTGCCTTCTTCCGCGATCCGCAGATGTGGGACTACCTCGCGTCGGACGTCGTTCCGCGCATTCTCGAGACACGCAATCACGAGGCATCCATCCGCGTCTGGAGTGCCGGCTGTTCCTCCGGCGAAGAAGCCTACAGCCTCGCGATGATCCTCGCTGACGCGCTGGGCCCCGAGCAGTTCCGCGAGCGTGTGAAGATCTATGCGACGGATGTCGACGAAGAGGCGCTCAACCAAGGGCGGCTTGCGGCCTATTCAGACCAAGCAATCGACGCCGTGCCGGAGACGATGGTCAAGAAGTACTTCGAGCACGTCAGCGGCCGCTGGGTGTTTCACCGCGAACTGCGGCGATCCGTGATTTTCGGGCGACACGATCTGATTCTCGATCCGCCTATCTCGCGGGTCATGCTCCTCGTCTGCCGCAACACGCTGATGTACTTCAACGCTGAAGTCCAACAGCGTATCCTTGAGCGGTTCCACTTCGGGATCAACGATGGAGGATTTCTGTTTCTCGGCAAGGCCGAGATGCTGTTGACCCGTTCGAACATGTTCGCGCCCGTGGACCTGAGAAAACGAATTTTCATGAAGGTCTCTCGTCAGCTCGGACGCAACGGGGCTGCAGCCGTCCAACCGCTTCGCGCCACTGACGCCAAGGAAACGATCATGCTGGATCGCTTGCGTGACTTGACGTTCCAGATGGACCCAATGGCACAGATCATCATCGATCAGAATCGATCGATCATTCTGCTCAACGATCGGATCCGCTTGCTGTTCGGACTGACGACGGACGACATTGGTAGACCGCTCCAGGATCTTGAGATCTCGTTTCGTCCCGTCGATCTCCGATCGATGATCGAGCAGGCGTGGCGCGACCATCGTCCGAGCACTGCGAAAGAGGTCGAATGGACGACGGTCTCAGGCGAGCACCTCTTTCTGGACGTGCAGGTGACGCCCCTGACCGATCCATCGCTCGAAATCATCGGCGCGAAAGTCGTCTTCCGCGACACGACGCGCACCCGACGGTTGGAAGAAGAGCTGAGGCAATCGCGCCAAGAGCTCGAGACTGCCAATGAGGAGCTCCAATCGACCAACGAGGAGCTTGAAACGACCAACGAGGAACTGCAGTCAACGGTTGAGGAGCTCGAGACGACGAACGAAGAGCTGCAGTCAACCAACGAAGAGCTCGAGACCATGAACGAAGAGCTCCAGTCGACCAACGAGGAGCTCCAAACGGCGAACGAACAACTTCGTCAGAGCGGCGACGAGCTGACCCGCGCCAACGCGTTCTTCGAGAACGTCCTCAACAGCTTCCACGATGGGCTCGTCGTCGTCGACGCGGAGCTGCGAGTCCAGGCGTGGAATCAGCGCGCCGAGGATCTGTGGGGACTCCGAAGGACCGAGGTGATCGGTAAGCACCTCATGAACCTGGATATCGGTCTGCCGACCGAGCAGCTCCGACAGCCCGTGCGGCAATGCCTATCGGGCGAATCGCCACTCGCGCGGCTGCAGGTGCCGGCAACAAATCGGCGCGGGCGGGCGATCGTTGTTGATGTCGCGTGTTCCCCTTTCGCAGTGGGCAATAATCCGACGTGGGGCACGATCATCACGATGGAAGAGCGGCCAGCCGTGCTTCCTTCAACCGCAGATCACTGACCCTGTCCGAGCACAGCGATCCCTCGAGTGCCACTCCCCCGTCGAGCGGCATGAGATAAGTGTCACCAGATGCTCGAGATCCGCCGTGAACTTGGCGCATCGGTCGCGCCTCGTCGATGCCCTTCCGCAGCGATCATCGCCGATCGCGCCTGAGCCGCCATTTGCCCGCCGCGATATCAGACGTGCGGTGGGCCTCCTCCCGTGCGCAACTGGCGGCCAATCACATCAGAGTGAGTTTGGCCCCACGACTCATGCAGTGATCTATTCGGACAGGTGAGCTTATCTCAGGTTATTTTATGAGATACTACGGCACCGAATGGCATCCGCTGACGTCGTCTTCCACCGCCGTTCAGCTGAGAAGCAGTTCACGCGCTCGCGGGAACGCCAGTTCGAGCTTCTTCACCGAATGGTTTGCGCGTGGGCAGAAGCCCATCGCGCGATTGGCCTCACGCATCACGTTCGGTGCATCAGTCAGACCCAGCGTCACGCCAACCGGGCTCGCCGGTCTGCTCAGTAAAGATCGTCTCCGCAAGAAACGACGCCCTCGTCGCGTTTGCGTTCGACGACACACCGACCGCCTCGAGCGCGAGGCGATACCTGAATGCGTCGCGCAAGCCAAATTTGACCGTGCGGAACAAAGCACCAGCCATCAAGCGCGAATCTTCTGAGCAAAATTCCGGCGGCATGCATCGTGGGTAACCAGGAGAAGGCCAAGCTCAAGCGTTGGTGCGCGACCTCTGACTGTAGCCGTGACGCCCGGGCTAGCGACGCATCGCCAAATGGCTATTGCGCCACGATTCACGTCTAGCAGAGAATGCGTGCGTCTTTCTGACCGCCTGCCCCTTTGGAGCCAATGACGCCGGCACATCGGACATGCCCCAGACTGAACGGACGTGTCACCGCGGCTACACGGGAGTTCGATGATGCGAACGTCGATTGCAGCGATTCACCGTCCAACCACGCTGTACCGCGTTCTTGTCGCTGACCCGGACGAGGACGCCCGCGCCCTTTACCGACACTCATTCGATGCCGAGGGGTGCGATCTCGTGGAGGCGGCCGACGGACGGGACGCACTCGAGAAAGCATTGGTCCGTGAACCCTCACTGATCCTCACGGAACTCCGTCTCGCACTGATCGACGGCTTCTCGCTGTGTGAGATTTTGCGTCAAGATCGGATGACGGCCGATGTGCCCATTGTCGTTGTCACGGCAGAGACGCGTGCGACGGAACTCGACCGCGCCTACCGCGCCGGAGCCGACGTCGTCGTCGCGAAACCAACATCGACTGAGATGCTTCTTGCCGAGATGCGCCGCCTGCTGCTTCGGTCGCGCGAACTACGCGGCCGGGCCGCCGCCGCACGAACCAAATGGTCGGAACAGTTGGAGAGGTCGGTGCGTTTGCTCAAGAATTCGGCACGCCTCAATCGTGTGATCATGGCTAGAGCGCACGAGCGTTTTACAACGACAACGCCGCCGATCCCGCCTCTTGCTCTGAGGTGTCCCTCATGCAACCGTCCCCTCAAGTATGAGCGTAGCCACATCGGCGGTGTCAGTGACCGCGATTCTGAACAGTGGGATTACTTCAGCTGTTCGCCCTGCGGTAGCGCGTTTCGGTTTCGCCAACGCACAAACACACTCCACCGTCTCAGCGATGACGACGTGCGATGGATCAAGCGGTCTTGACGACGGCGAGTACGCACAAAACCGCATGCGACGCAGAGAACGCGCTCCTAGCGGCAGATACGGTGAAGCACGAGGGTGGAGGATGAGAGCTGATGCGACTGCGGCCCGGGGCATCGCACTTGCTGCCGCGGCAGTGGGAGTATCAGATGAAAGCGAAATGGATTCGCTTATCGGCATCCGCATCCTTGCCGGCTGCGCTCCGGCGTTCAACGTCCGCAGTGACTACAACGGAACGACAGACTCTTCGCGGTATCGAACCGTGTTCATCAGTTCAGGTCACTCGACTGGGAATCCGGTGATGGATCAACTGATCGCGGAAGACGCTGGAATCGCGCTGCGCCGTCGAGGCTGCCAGCTGAGATCCGACAGCCAAGCAGATGAATGCGATCGTGGTCGAAAACGCAGCCACGCGTGAACAGCACACGTATCAGGCCTTCTACGACAACTGAGACGGTTGGTGCTGGGGCTGGGGTCCTGGTTGGGGCTGGGGCTGGGGACCCTCTGCAGTTCAAGTCCAAGCGCTCGCCCCCCGCCGGAACACTCACGATCGACATGTTTGATGCGCCAACCAAACGTGCGGCGTGGCACGGCTGGGCGCAGCAGGTGCTTTCCTGGGATCCACTGAAGGAGCCCGGCGGATTCAGCAGGCACCGCGTTCGATGACCTGGCCACCGGACGCCTGAACGATCCGCCGCGCGCTCACGCGATTCAAGATGTTGGCGACCAGGCTCGCCGCGACCGGCGTGATGTGGAGGGCGCTGAATATCGCTGCCGGAAAGTCGGATGTACGCGGGCTGAGGGACTTGGACGGCCTCCTGACCTCCTGCTGGCGCCCCTCTGCCGATGATGTCACGGCTCAGCATCCTCCGGCGACGCGAGCGTGGCGCTTTCATCCGACGTCCTGCTCCACTGGTTGGCGCGGATCGCTCCGGCCAATCGTCCAGTGGCGCTTTGGAGTGCCCTCGCTTGTCTTTGCAGGGCGGCCGCTATGGCCCGAAGGATGATCGATTGCCGGCGGATTGAAGCGGCCTTGTCAAACGTCTGGCGCAGATCCAGCGCCCGAGAGGAAAGCTCGTTCATCGTCCGCCTCCGCGTCGCAACG
>JBPYEE010000042.1:0-4899 GCA_051985095.1 Vicinamibacterales bacterium
CTTCGCGTGGCCGCCGAAGTCGTCGTGATTATCGAGCACGAGAATCCTTGCGGATGCGCCCGCGCGCTTGCGGTAGTAATACGCGGCGGCCAGCCCGCTCAGGCCTCCGCCGACGACCACCAGGTCATACGTTTCACGCGTGTCCTCAGGGCTGGGAAATGCCCGTCCATCTCGATCCGCGTGCGCAGCCTCGAACGACCCAGGATGCGCCCCGCGCATCCCATATCGCATCGGCGGATAGTGCTCAGCATCAACCGCGGCTGACGGTTGAGCGGTGCTGCTACCGGCTGCTTGCAGCTTCGGCATGGCGAGCGCTCCGCCGACGGCGACGCTCACGCCACCGATAAAGTCTCGGCGGGTGATCGCGCGATCCATCCCCAGTTCTCGATCGTTACCGTTCATAGCTCACTCCTGCGTTGCATCGCCAATCACTCGTCCTACCAATCGAACTTCGCGCCGACCCGAGCGATCCGCGGAGGAATAATGGTCAATGGGCGAAGCCAGCTAGCGCCTGAGGACGTGCTGAGATTCGTCTCCGCGTTCGTATTAAAGATGTTGTAGACGTCGAAGTACAGCCCGATTCGACGGCTGCCAATCATGATGCCTTTCTCCAAGCGGACGTCGGCCACTGCCGCGTTTGGCATCCGTTCGCTATTGAAGGGCTCGGCGAGCAGTGTCACGCTGCCGGAGTTCAGGGTCGCAACATAGGTTCGACCGAAGTTATTGCCCGCCTGGTAGCGCAAGAGCGGGCTGACGCGGAATCCGACGGGCAGCTCGAATGTGCCACCCACCTTCAGTTGCCACGTGGAGAACAGGTCTTGACCGTTCGGCCGATTGATCAACATGTTCGGGTTAACCGGCAAGGCGCTGCGGTACGACTTCGTCGTCGCGAAACTGGTTTGGAGCGACCAACCGCGGCTCATCCGGCGATTGCCGGTCAGCTCAAACGTGTAAAAGTCATCCGTCGCGCCAGAAAGATTTTCCGTGAGATTCGCGGTCGGAAGGCCAACGTATTGTGGCGCGAGGTTGTACGCCGTAAATGATTGACCATCGTCGGCCGTCCCGAGTTTGCCGTCTGGTCCGGGATCAGTGACGGTCACCGGCACACTAAACGCGCTATACGGTTGATTTTGGTTAATCGCCGTGCGCAAATTTCGATCGCCCATCCACACGAACCCCGCGCGCACGCCCCAGTTCGCGACGATTTCGTGCTCGATCGATGTGGTGACCTGCGCCGTATATTCGTTCTTGAGGTTCGGATCGATCTGCTGTGAGGCGACGCCGCCGCTCGTTTGCAGCAGCGTGCCGGCTTCGCCAGGCTCGTACACACCGTCGTGATTGAGATCGTTCCAGGTGTACCGCTGCCACCAGAACACTTGGTTCGGATTGAGCGTCGCCGCGAAATCCGACGCCGGGTTCCACCAGTACAGTCCGTAATTCGCCTTCACCACCGTCTTCGCGTTGCCGCTGATGTCGTAGACGACGCCGAGTCGAGGCGCCCAGTTATTCCACTTGACGAGCGCCGAATTCGCCGGGAAGTTCGTGGTGACGCCCGCGAAGGTGTGCGATTGCGCATCGAGGAACGGGCGATACCCATCGTACCGAACACCGAGATTGAGCGTGAGGTGCTGACTGGGCTGCCAAGTGTCCGTCGCATAAAAGGCACGCGCCCACAAGCCGCTCTGTTCCTGGTTCGGCGATTGGGTGAGGTACACCTCAGCCGGGACACCGCTCCGCAGAATCATGATGATGTTGCCGAGGGTTCCTCCGTCGTACTGGTTGTCGTTTTCCCGCAGCAGCTCGCCGCCGAACTTCAGATCGTGCGTGCCGATCCACCCCTTCTTGAAATAGTTGAACGACCCGAGGACCTGCGGTCGCGACCGAATATCTTCGTAGTACGGTGCGCCGCCGCTGAGCAGCCCCGTCGTGATGTCTTCGTACCGGTATTGGTTCGACGCGAGCGAATAGTTCTTCCAGGGCGCGTACCAGTTGCCGGCACGCACTTCCACGACGGAGTTGTTGCTGAGAACCTGCGAATACTCGCCCTTGTAGACACCGGCCGGGTAACTCTGATCCCACGCGCTGCCAGGACCGTAGAACGCCGTCGACGAGGTCAGCCGCCGGAGAGGAATCGAACTCGTGTTATAGGGATTCACGTCTTTGTGAGAGTTTTGCCAGTAGCCCACGAGCCGAGCATTGCCCGGCAAGTTGTACGTGGCTTTCAGGCTCTCCGTGGGATCCACCGATTTCTTCGATTCGGTGATATTCGTCAGTCGAATGTCATTCGCCAAGCGACTGAACGAGGCGTACCACCACAGCTTGTCCTTGATGAGAAAGCCGCCGATGTCCGCCTGCGCTTTGTCGTACGACAATAACCGGTTGACGTCGGTCACCGCGACGCCCGCACCGGTCACGAGGCCACTCGCGATCTGCGACGCGTCGATGTTATGCGCCTGGACGCTGCCACTCTCGACTTCGCCCAAGAGCGACCCGTGATACGTATTGCCGCCGGCCTTACTGATGTAATTGCTCTGCATGCCCGGCGACGGCGACTCTGCCCCGTTGCCCGCGGCGTTCAGCGCCACCTCAGAGAACGAATTGAAATCGGCGTAGTACATATCTGAGCCGCCGGATCCCCACGTCGACACAATGCCCTCGACCATGGGGCGATGCTGTGTGTTCATGCCGTAGACGGTGTAGCCCGTCGGCGTGAGCGCCTGGCTGCCGCCGACATCCACAGCGCTCATCTGCACCGCGGGTGTCACGGATAACAAGGCCCAGTACTCACCCGTTGTTGGCAAGTTCTTGATCGTGTCGGCCGAATATGACGACGTGAGCGTCGTGGCGCGCGGATCGACCACCGGCGACGCACCGGAGACGACGATCGACTCGGTCACGTTCGCGAGTTTCATCTCCTCGTTGACGCTCGCCGTAAACCCGAGACCGACCTGAATACCCGCACGTTCGATCGTATTGAACCCCGAGAGTTCGAAGACGAGTTTGTTTTCGCCCGGTGGAACCGCCGGAAACCGATAGGACCCGTCCCCTTCCGTCGTCGCCGTGCGCGTCCCCATCAGCGCGGGACTGGAAATCGTGACGGTGACACCAGGCAGCACACCGGCAGTCGCATCGGTGACGCGTCCAGTGATGGCCCCGCTCGTAGACGTCACAGTCTGTGCGGTCGCTGCGGCGACCATGGCGAACCACGCCAAGCCCACACACCAGGCGACGACCCTTACGCGTCCCATTGCTCCCTCCAACCGCTCGCGATGCGCGAACGGCAAAATCGAGGCGAGATTGTTATACAATATGACTGTCATGTCAACAGTCAATGTCGGCTACAATGGAGCGCGCCGGTCGGACCCACCCGACGCTGCTGTCTCCATGACTAAACTGCAGATCAAGTCCGTGTCGGTCATCGAAGCGCTTGCCCAGTCGCTCCGCGACCGTATCCTGAGCGGCGAACTGGCTCCAGACACGCCGCTGCCGGAACTGCAGCTCGCCAGCCAATACGGCCTCGCGCGTCCGACCATTCGCGCCGCGATTCAGCAGCTGACGCTCACCGGCCTTCTGCGCCGTGAAGCGAATCGCAGCGCGTTCGTGCCGCGGCTGAGCGAAGACGACATCCGAGACCTCTACGGCGTGCGCACCCTACTCGAGATGGAGGTCGTTCGCCGGTTAACGGAACGTCGCGCCCGCCCCGCCCCCGCCGACGCAGCCCTGCGGCGGCTCGAGCACTTCGGCGATCAGGCGAAGTGGAACGAAGTCGTGGATGCCGACCTCGATTTTCACCTGGCCCTGGTCGACGAGAGCGGCAGCCGTCACATCGCGCACCTCTATGATCTCCTCAGGGACGAAATCCGGCTTTGCCTGGCACAGCTCCGGCCCGCGTACGATTCGGTCTCCAGACTCGCCCGCGAACACCGTGAACTGCTAGCCGCGATCGAAACCGGCGACGTCAAAGCCGCGGTCGGTCTGATGCGCGAACATCTCGACCAGGCCGTCGGCGCATTGACGACGCCCCGAAGCACGCGCCGGAGCGACGCCGCCTCAGCACGACATGGCCGAAGTCTGACGCGGATCGCAGCAGGCCGGCGACGGTCGCACGCCTGAAACGGCGCGGCTTTGGCACCTTAGATCTCGCTGACGATCGCATCGGCGACGTCGGCGGTCCGGGCGGTTCCGCCGAGATCCGGCGTTCGGACACGTCCGTCGGCAAGGACGCGTTCGATCGCGCTCAGGATCCGATCGTGCAGCCCGGGATGACCCAAATGCTCGAGCAGTTGCGCCGCGGCCCACACAGCGCCGATGGGATTGGCAATGCCGCGCCCCGCGATGTCTGGTGCCGAGCCGTGTATGGGCTCGAACATCGACGGATACTGGCGCTCGGGATTAATGTTGGCGCCCGGTGCAATGCCGAGACTGCCCGAGATCGCTGAACCGAGGTCGGTCACGATATCGCCGAACAGATTTGACCCAACAATCACATCGAGCGTCTGTGGGTGCGTCACCATGCGAGCCACCAACGCGTCGACGTGGTATTTGCGCACTGCGACGGTTGGAAATTCTGTCGCGACCCGGTCCGTCACCTCGTCCCAGAAGACCATCGAGTACTGAAGCGCGTTCGACTTCGTCGCACTTGCCAAACTGTGGCGTGGCCGGCGCGCGGCGAACTCGAAGGCGTATCGCAGAATCCGCTCGGTCCCACGTCGGGTGAAGATGCCCGTCTGCTCCACTGTTTCCTGCGGCGTGCCCGCGTAGAGTCGTCCCCCAGCGCCCGCATATTCCCCTTCGCAGTTTTCGCGGACGCAGATCATGTCGATATCCGTCACCGTGCGGTGGGCAAGTGGTGAGGACACACCCGGCAACAGCCTTATGGGCCGCAAGTTGACATATTGA
>JBPYEE010000043.1:0-2875 GCA_051985095.1 Vicinamibacterales bacterium
CGTCCTGGTATTTCTCCATCAATCGGACCGCATCGTCCACGGTCGCCGGCTGGAACAACTCAAACGCCGGAATGATGTCGCGAATTACCGCCATATCGTTCCTCGCTCATCAGCAAGTAGCACTGTGTATCCAGCTTCCTCAAACGTGTGCAGTCAGGGGTTCCTGAACCGCGTGTCCCGCGTCGATCGCGGCCAACAGAGGCCCAACCAGTACCGGCGCGCGCTTGAACGCATCGTCGCCGACCGCATCGGCGATGGCGTTCAGTATGGCACAGCACCCCGCGGCAACCGGGGGCTCCCCGATGCCGCGGGCGCCGACCGGTGTCTCCGGATCGGGGATGTCGAGCGCCGCCCATGCCATCGTCTGCGGCGCGTCCAGAATCGTCGGTGGCTTGTTGTGATGGAACCGCTTCGCCAGCGGCAGCCCGTAGTGCTGATCGTAGATCCAGTGCTGTCCGATCGCGTGCCCGATGCCGAGCATCGACCGGCCGAGGACCTGGCCGCCGAGCGCGTGGGGATGGATGATGGTGCCGACGTCGGCGACGGCCACGTAATCGACGATGTGATACTTGCCGGTTTCCACGTCGACTTCGACCTCCGCAAAGCCGACGACGTAGGAGTGGGTGGCACCGTCGTGCTTGTAGGTATCGCGCGCGACACCCATCAGCCCTTGCCCGGCGAGTGCGGCCGCCGATGCTTTCGTGAATGCGTTGATATTTTCCGGCAACTCATGGCCGTCGAACTTGCCGCCGAGGTCAATGGCCTTCTGCGCCGCTTGCGCCAGCGTCAGGCTGCCTCCCGGCCCCGACACGCGTCCGTCGGCGACCTTGTACGCCTCGGGACTGCCGCCGTGCGTCTTCGCCGCCAGTTCCTGCAGCTTCCTGACCGCGTCCATGCCGGCGGCGTGTGCCGCGCGCGTATGCGCATGTGTCGTCTGGCTGCCGCCGGAGACGCAGCTCCACGGCAGGTTGTGGCCCGTGTTGCCCCAGGTGAGGACGACGTTGTCCCACGACATGCCCACGAGTTCGGCAGAGACGCGATGACAATCGCTCACCGACTCGGTGCCGAGGTTGCCGATCCCCGACTGGATGTACATCTTGCCATCCGGCTTGATGACGAACAGGCCATCGTACCCCGTCGACCCGGCGACGAAGGAACTCACCGAGACGCCGTACCCGCGCACTTTTGATCCGCGCCGCTTGCCGCCCATCGCCTTCCGCTCGTCCCAGCGGAACATCTCGGCGCCGCGATCGAGCGCCTGTTTGACGAACGCGCTCGTGGCGTACGGCCGCTCGCCGCGGGGATTGGCCGGGCCGAACTTCGCCTTGCCTTCAGGCGCGTTGATGCGGCGGATCGCGACCTGGTCGACTCCCAGTTTGCGCGCCGCCTTGGCCACGATCGGCTCCATCAACATGATGCCCTGGAGTCCGCCCGGCTGGCTCTGGGCGCGTCGCGGCGGCGTGTTCGTCAACACCGAAACGCCGCGCCAGTGCATCGCTTCGGGCTGATATAGCAGCGAGACCTGACGGCCGGACTGACCGGTATCGCCGACCGGTTCATACGGGCCGTTCTCGGTCACGACGAACATGTCCAGCGCGGTGATGCGGCCATCTTTGGCGAACCCGACCTTCAGCCGCCCGAACAGCGACGGCCGCGCGCCGCCGATGTAGTGCTCGGTCTCGCGGTCGATGCGCATCTGGACCGGGGCGTTGAGCTTCTTCGAGAGCATCGCCGGGATCATCGCCGTGATCGTGCCGGTCGCTTTGCTGCCGAAGCCGCCGCCGGTGTAGGTGCTGATGACGACGATGTCCTTGGGGTCCATCTGCAGCCAGCGGGACAGCGACCCGACTGTCTGCACGACGCTTTGCGTGGAGCAATGGACGTACACCTTGCCGTTTTGCCAGTACGCCATGGCCGTGCGCGGCTCCAGCGTCTGGTGGCTGGTATTCGGGGTGACGAACGTTTCATCGAGGACCAGCGCGGCGTTCTTGAATCCGGCCTCGAGGTCGCCGTAGGTCCATTCGTCCGGCGTCTTGCCGAGCGGCAGGCGGCCGTGCTCGTACTCGGCGAAATCTGCCTCGGTCCACTTCAATTCTTCGATCGCCGGTGGCGCGACGGGCTGCCCCGGCTGCGGCGGCTTCGGACGGCCCCAGATGTTGCCTTCGAGGCGCGCGTTCGGTCCGTTCGGGCGCAGGCTGACGAGCGGGTCGACCGCGAAGGGCAGTTCCTCCCAGTCGATGGTGATTTCCTCGATCGCGGCCACCGCCGTCGCCTCGTCGACCGCCGCGACCGCGAGCACCGGTTCGCCCTGATAGACCGGCTCGTTGGTCAGCGCCTTTTCCCCTTTGGTGTTCGCGGAAATCCGCTGTCCGAGATCGGTCACCACGTCGGCTGGCGCCGGCAGCTCGTCAGCGGTCAGGATGCCTTTGACGCCGGGTATCGCCATCGCTCTGCTGGTGTCGAGACGACGAATGCGCGCGTGCGGATAGGGACTGAGGAGGAGCTTGCAGAAGAGCATGCCGTCGATGCGGTAGTCCTCGGCGTACTTTGCCTGGCCGGTCACTTTGGCGACGAGATCCGGTGTCGTGTAGTTCTGACCGATCAACTTGTTCGCCATGACGTCAGCCTCGCATCAGCTCGGCGCCGCGCATCAGCGCCGTCAGAATCTTGTCGTAGTCCTGACAGCGGCAGAGATTGCCAGAGACGCCGTGCGCCAGCTCCTGACGCGTCGGATTCGGATTCGTCTTCAGGTAGCCGGTGGCCGCCATGACGAACCCCGGCATGCAGAAGGCGCACTGGAAGCCCTGTTCGTCGACGACGCCCTGCTGCACCGGCGACAGCTTGCCGGTGACCGGGTCGGCGAGCCCCTCGATGG
>JBPYEE010000044.1:0-3178 GCA_051985095.1 Vicinamibacterales bacterium
CGATACGTGTTGCCGTCCCCGTCGAAGCCCAGCGGCGGTACGACGGGTACAACCCCCTGATTGAGTATCGACTGGAACCCTTCCGCGTCGAGCTTGTCGATCTTGCCGGTGAACAGGTGATCGACGCCCCCGATGATGCCAACCGGATGAGCCTCGATGCTGTTGGAGCACACCGCGCGGAGGCCGTTGGTATAGAGTCCCTCCAGAATCGTGACCGCCAGCCGGGTCCCGGCCGTGATCGCGAGCTGAAGCGTGGCGGCGTCGGTGACGCCCGTGCCCTCGGTGTCGGATGGCTGGATCCCGCGCTCCTGACCGAGGGCCTGAATCTGCGCCGCCGCCCCGTGCACCAGCACGACCCGGATATTCAGTGACCACAGCAGCGCGACGTCAAGCAGCAGCGTCGGGAAATTGTCGTCTGTGACGATGTCGCCATCGAGCGCGAGGATGAAGGTCTTTTCGCGGAACTGCGGAATGTAATGCAGAATGCCGCGTAGATCAGTCAGTTTCACGTTGAGAGTCGCCGGTCGCTGCGGAGGCCAAAAGTATCCGGGCACCTCCCGGACGGTGTCAAGTAACGACACGGCAACAGGCCGGCTTGACTCCGCCTGGGGGGTATGACTATCTGGTCATCATGCATCCGACGACCGTCGTCCGCGACATCCAACGTGATCCGGCCGCGCCGCCGGTCCGGGCAGGCATCGCCGGAGCCACTGGCTACGCCGGCCAGGAGCTCGTCCGGCTCCTCGCGCGGCATCCCGCGCTCGCCCTCGAGGTCGCGATGTCGTCCGGCGACACCGCCCGCCGGCTCCCCGCGCTCTCGCACGTCTGGGACCACCAGGTCGCCCCGCTCGATCGGGATCGCCTCGCGTCGGTCGAGGTTGCGTTTCTCGCGCTGCCGGACTCCGTCGCGGCGGAGTTCGCGCCGGAGCTGGTCGATGCGGGCGTACGCGTCGTGGACCTCTCCGGTGGGTTCCGCCTGACGGACGACTCGCTGCGCGCGCGTTGGTATCCGGAGACCCACCGTGTGCCGCCCGGCCTCGTGTACGGCCTGACGGAGCGCGTTCGTCCGATCCTGCAGTCGGCGCGGCTCGTCGCCAACCCGGGGTGCTATCCGACCGCGGCGCTCCTCGCGATCGCCCCGCTGGCCGACGCCGGTCTGCTCGCGCCCGGCAGCGACATCATCGTCGACGCGAAGTCGGGAGTCTCGGGCGCCGGGAAGGCGCCGACGGAGCGCACGCACTTCGTCGAATGCCACGACAGCGTGTCGGCGTACGGCGTGTTCGGCCATCGACATGGAGCGGAAATCGAGCAGGGCCTCGGGAGCCCGGTGGTCTTCACGCCGCACCTGATCCCCATCAACCGCGGAATCCTCGAAACGATCTACGTCCGACTGAAGGCGGGAACCAGCGAGGCCATGCTCGGCGATGCGTATGCCAGTGCGTATGCGACGGCGCCGATGGTCCGACTGAGAGGGTCCGACCTGCCTGAAATCAAACACGTCGCGTGCTCGAACTTCTGCGACATCGGGTGGCGCGTGGACGGCGCCGGCCGCGCCGTGCTCGTCTCGGTGCTCGACAATCTGCTCAAGGGCGCCGCGAGCCAGGCGGTGCAGAACGTGAACGTGATGTTCGGGCTGCCCGAAGAGACAGGGCTGCTCTGAAGGTTCTTTGGTTCAAGGCACGAGTCCGGCCGGAACCCGGGATGGAGCCCGTCAGTGTGACGCCAGCGAGAACGTCACCAGTCATCGATTGATTCCATCGAGTGGGCCGGGATTGGCGCAGCCGGTCTGGCGGCGGGATCGTATTTGCCGAGTCCTCCGACGGATCCGTGGTCATTGTTTTCACGGGAGCCCCCACCCGCGACTAGCGCTGTTCTGCGCGGGCACCGTGTCCACGCTGCTGGTACAGATGGTTCACCACCGTGAAGAAGAAACCCGTCGACCACCCGCACATCAAGATGCCCGTGAGCGCCTCGATGCCGCCGTCGAGCCGCCACTCTCTTGGCAAGACAACGTCGCCGTAACCCGTCGTGGTATAGGTGACCGCACTGAAGTACAGCGCCGTGTGCAGATCGGGTAGGGCACGGTTCCAGGCATACGCCGCCGCCCAGGCTGAAATCTCGGCCAAGTGCAACAGGACCATCCACACGGCAATGACGATCATCAAGATCGTGCCCTTCCAGAACTGAGATGTCGATTCAACCTTTCGTCGTATGTGTAGTGCCCCATTAATGCCCCCGGCGTGGATCGTGACGCAGAGGGCCATCAACCAGCCGGCGGTGAACAGTTGGTGAGCCATACTCAACTCAGGCATGTTGAGCTCGACAGAGCACATCGTCCAGGATGGCTTCCGACGCGCGTACGATGACCATCCATTTCGAACGCCGGCATCGGTTTGAACAGCTCGTTGTAATAAGAGCTCATTGAGCACTCTCGATATAAGCGGAAGATTCGCCCGATGGCGATGTACCAGCTCCAGCGCCCGTCGAATCCCGCAGTGCCGCCCAACAGCACCGGCCCGACGAGCGTATCCATGACTACGCCCAGTCCGGCCTGCGTGCGCCAGGTCGCCTTGTTCCAGTCGTCGAATGCGTCACCGTTTTCGAGCCACGCGCCGGTGTAGATGCGGCCGCCCATGAAGTCGGGCATCCGGCCCAGCGCATGCAAATAACCAGCGGTGGCGACGTAATAGTGATCGCCATAGAGTTGGCCGAGCCGGTAGCCCCCAAGCCGGAACGCTTGACCGAGTTCGAATTGGTCGATCGGAAGCGGCTTGTGGGCAAACGATGTTCCAAATCCCCAGCTCGCGAACACGCGGCCCGCGGGACTCGTGCTGCGAAAGCTTGTCCCGGTCATCTCGAATTGCGTCAGGTCGATGCTGGAGCGACCGGTCGGCAGGGGCGGTTCGATCGCGGGATCATCGAAGATGTGATCGAGTCGCGCGAGCGCGCGAACTCCGCGCGAAGGAACCACTGTGCTGTCCTGTCCGTCGTATCGCCAAACCAGGTCACCAACGGTTTGCTTGCCGGACACCGACGGCAACCCAGGGTTGCCGATCGCGACCGTCGCGTCGACACGGCCGACGTAGGCGCCAGCTCTGAGGTCGCTGAACGCCCCGAGATTGATGCCAACGCTCGCTCCCGCTTTCGCTAGTGTTTGACCGTAGCGCGCGAGCACCGC
>JBPYEE010000045.1:0-6083 GCA_051985095.1 Vicinamibacterales bacterium
GACGATGATCGTCGAGCCGTGCTCGAAGAGGCCGAGTTCCTGCCCTTTTTGGAAGATCGCGCGACAGGGTTGCCGGGTGGCCCCGCGGTACGAGGGCGTGAGAGGCACATCGACACAGTTGAGACGAATGCCGGCGACCAGCACGGCGGCGACTGCCACCAGCGCGATCGCGTTGCCCGTCGGGACGGCGCGCGCGTGAAGGATCGCGCGCTCGTTCCGGCAGTACAACCGGGGAATCCGGGTCAGCGCCACCGGGTTCACGTTCCACAGGTCGCCCGGGATGTACACCGCCTCCTCGATCGCACAGTCGCACGGCGCGTGGAACCGGTGGTACATGTTCGATGTCAGACGCAACGTGACGTAGCGTCCCTGTCGATAGCGTTCGACGAGATCCCCCTCGCCCAGGAGCTCGTCGAGGGGATACGCCGATCCTTTCGCCTGCAGCAGCTCGTTGTCGCGGATTTCTCCTGCGGCGCCGACGATCCCGTCGCACGGACTGACGAGGACCCGAACATCGGGGTCGATGGGACGGGCGCCCGCCTTCAGCTCCCGGATGAAGCAATCGTGCAGGCTGGTGAAGGTCTGTTTCCGCGCTTCGTGGAGGCTCAGGTCGCCGCCCAGGAGCGTCCAGGTCGCAATCGAGAGATCGCGGACGAGCGGGTGCTCGATGCGGCTGAACCAGCCGACGAGACGTGTCGCCAGCCGCCGCGGAATGTAGTTGGTGAGATAAAAGTTGATGTCTGCCTGCTGCGACACCCGATCGATTAGCGCGGACCGTCTCATCGCCTCTCATCCGGCGGCATGACCGCGCTTGCGGCCGCCGCGACGGCGGCACTCCTGGTCGCCGCGTCGGTTCCCGCGCTGGGGGCGCGGATCCGATTGTCCCGGGCGAAACACCCGTCGGTGCACGGCCACGCCCGGCTGGGGCGATGGCTGGCGCGACAGGTGCCGCTCTACGAGTTCGGCGCTGATCGCTTCTTCTCTTCCGACGATGCGCCCCCACCTGTCGCGGCGCAGCGCCGGTCGGGATTCGCCCGGCTGGCCGACACGTTGCGAACGCACGCCGTCCGGACGATCGCAGCCAGCGACGCGCTCGAGCCGAGTCTGTCAGACCTGCAGTTCACCAAGACCTACCGCGTTCCCTTCCAGTACCGCCGGTTCGTCAACGACCATCTGAAAGTCGGCTCGCTGCTCGCGCGCACCGACGGCGTCCGGGTGATCGATCTCGACGGGAATGCCGCCTACGACGTGACCGGCTCCTACGGCGTCAATCTGTGGGGCTACGAGTTCTACAAAGAGTGCATCGCCTCGGGCGCCGACCGCGTCGCGGGCCTCGGGCCCTTCCTGGGCGCCTACCATCCGATCATCAGCGCCAACGTCGAACGGCTGAAACAGATCTCGGGCATGGACGAGATCTCATTCCACATGTCGGGGACGGAAGCCGTCATGCAGGCGGTCCGCCTGGCGCGGTTTCACACGCGGCGATCCCATCTCGTGCGTTTCTGCGGCGCCTATCACGGCTGGTGGGATGACGTGCAGCCGGGCGTGGGAACGCCCCGTCGCGTCCGCGACGTGTACACGCTGCGAGACATCGACGAGCGCAGCCTGCACGTCCTTCGGACGCGCCGCGACATCGCCTGCGTGCTGGTCAATCCGCTCCAGGCGCTCCACCCCAATGCGGCGGCGCCCGCCGACGGCTCGCTCGTGAGCAGCGACCGGCGCGCACGATTCGATCGTGATCGCTACGCGGCCTGGCTTCGCGATCTGCGGCAGGTCTGCACCCGGCGATCGATCGTGCTGATCTTCGACGAAGTGTTCGTCGGGTTCCGGCTCGCCCGGGGCGGAGCACAGGAATACTTCGGCGTTGCCGCCGATATGGTCACCTACGGCAAAACACTCGGCGGTGGCCTGCCCATCGGCGCGCTGTGCGGCCGGAGCGCCTACATGAAACGCTTTCGTGACGATCGACCGTCCGACGTGTGCTTCGCGCGCGGGACCTTCAATTCGCACCCCTACGTCATGGGCGCGATGCACGAATTCCTGCGGCGCCTGGACGAACCCTCCATCGCGCACGCGTATGCGACGATCGACGAGGTCTGGAACCGGCGCGCCCGCGGCCTCAACGCGCGCCTCGCCCGCGAAGGCCTTCCGGTTCGCGTCGCCAATCTCGTGTCGATCTGGACGGTCTGCTACACGGAGCCATCTCGCTACAACTGGATGTTCCAGTATTACCTGCGCGCTGAAGGGCTCGCGCTCAGCTGGATCGGCACCGGCCGCCTGATCTTCAGCCACGACTATTCCGATACCGACGTCGCCGCGGTTCTGGATCGCTTCGTCGCGGCGGCTCGCGCGATGCAGCAGGACGGCTGGTGGTGGCACGGTCCGGATGCGACCGATAGGGCCATCAAGCGACAGGTGCTTCGCGAGATGCTTGGGGCGCGACTGGCGCGATGGGGTGCGCCTCGATCGGATCGAGAAACTCCCCCCGAAGTACGTACAGCGGCGATTTGTAATACAGCAGCACGTCGTGAAACGGGTCGGTGAGAATCTTGGTCAACCACACCAGGCCGGTCTGGACGTTGTAGAGGAAGAACAGGTGCACCGTTCGGAACACGAGCGCGCCGCCGCCGACCCCGAGCCATACGACCGAGACGTTGTACAGAAACGTGAAGGAGTCGGCGGGGGGCTGCAGCACGCCGAACAGCGTGGGGCTCGGCAGCAGCAGCAGCGGCGACAGGATCCAGATCGACAGCAGCACAACCTTCCGGCGCAGGTTGTAGCCGACCTTGATCTGTTCCTTGTATTCGTGGGTCGCCTGGTTCACGACGTCGTAGCCCTTCGGCTCGAAGAAGAAGTGGCCGATCTGCCGCGACGGCATCGCGACGATCCAGCCGATCATCACGGCTGCCACCGGATTGAAGTACAGCAGTGCGTAGGCCGCGATGAAGCTGAGCGCACTGACCAGATGCAGGGCCTGATTGATTCGGCTGTGGTGGTAATACCGATGATCGTCCCAACGCTGCGCCGCCAGTGTTTCGATAAACGTCATCGATTGCGCGTCTCCTTCGAGTGGCGTGAGTGATGCTCATGACCGTTGAAGCGGTGTACGAGCGTCTTGCGCCGGTCTACGACGTGCTCTACGGCGCGCTGCTGCAGCCCGGCCGGCAGTGCGCGATCGCGCGCCTGGATCCGCGGCCCGGCGAAACGATCCTCGAGGTCGGCGTCGGGACGGGCCTGAGCGCACGCCACTATCCGGTCGGGTGTCATGTGGTGGGTATCGACGTGTCGGAACCGATGCTGGTGCGGGCACGCGCGCGTCTGGCGCGCCGCGGGATCGGCAACGTCCGGTTGTGCCGGATGGATGCCACGTGCCTGGCGTTCGCCGACGCCGAGTTCGACGCGGTCTACGCGCCGTACGTGTTGAACGTCGTTGCCGACCCCGTTCGGCTCGGACGGGAGATGCTGCGCGTGTGCCGTCCCGGCGGCCGCCTGATTCTCTTGAATCATTTCGAACGCGGCGCTTCGAGACCCCGGGTGGTCGATCGGCTGGTGGGTCGCCTCGCCCATCGGATCACTGGTGTGAACTGGCACCTCAATCTCGAACGGTTTCTCGCACAGACAGACATGCACGTCGCGTCGGTCGAACACGTCAACGTCCCGCGCGTGTCTTCGGTGGTCGTCTGCCGAAGACCCTGAGAGAGTCTCCCAAGATCGGATGACGGACGTGCGTACGCCGCGCAACCGGGACGCAACAAATCGGGCGACACGCCCAAAAATTGACCTCGTCGTCGCACGAAGCTTTCGTGGTCGTTGCCGGGGCGCGATATGGTGGGTGGCGTACGCCCCTGATGCCCACGTCGCGGCGCGTCGCGCTCTTTACCGATTCCTATTACGAAGCCAACGGAGTGGCGCGGACCTGTTCCGCGCTGGAAGCCTACGCGGCAGAACGGCGGCTGCCGCTGCTCATCGTGCACGGCGGGCCCGCCAGTCAGATCGTGCGATCGGGATCGGTCCGGCGGCTTGAACTGCGGCGATCCACCTGGACGTCGGTCTCCCTCGAGCACGATCTCTGGTTCGATCTCGCGCTGTGGCGGCACCTCGGGTACGTGCAGCGGGTTCTGCAGACGTTCCGGCCCGATGTCGTCCACTTCACGGGACCGAGCGACATCGGCCAGCTCGGCGCGTACCTCGGCCGTCGCCTCGGGACGCCGATCGTCGGGTCGTGGCACACCAATCTCCATGAGTATGCCTCGCGCCGGCTGCTGCCGCGGCTGGGCTGCCTCGGTGAGCCGTCGCGGACGAAACTGCGGAATTGGATCGAACACGTCGCGCTGGCGATCACGCTGCGCTTCTACGGCATTCCGCGCGTCCTTCTCGCGCCGAACGAGGAATGGCGCGCGCTGCTGAGGGACCGGATCAGCAAGCCGATCTTTGTGATGACCCGCGGCGTCGACACGCACCTCTTCCAGCCCGATCGACGGACGCGAACCGATGCCATGGTCAATCTTGGATACGTGGGCCGGCTCTCCGCGGAAAAGAACGTGCGGGCGCTCGCCACCGTCGAGCAGGCGCTCCTGCGGGCAGGCCGGCCCGACTTCCGCGTGACGATCGTCGGGGACGGCAACGAGCGCGAGTGGCTGCGCGCCAACATGACGCGGGCGACGTTTGCCGGCGTCCTCCGCGGCGAGCAGCTCGCGGCTGCCTATGCCGACATGGACCTCTTCGTGTTTCCCTCCGAGACCGAAACGGTCGGCAACGTGGTCCTCGAAGCGATGGCCTCCGGCGTTCCGGCGATCGCCATGGCTCGGGGCGGGCCGAAATTCGTCGTCGGGTCGCAGGGAGCGCTGCTCGCCCGGGATGAAGGCGAACTCGTGAAGCTGACACTCGCTCTCGTCCGCGATGCGGATCGTCGCCGAGCGATGGGGATCGCGGCGCGGCGCACGGCGGCGGCCCGGTCATGGGATGCCGTCTTCGACGGCGTCTATCACGCGTACGACGTCGCGATTGCGTTGGGTCGCGAGACTGCGGCCGTCGCCGAGCAGTCACTGGTGGCGGTCGCCGACGAGCAGTCGGTGTAACACCGGTCGGTCACCCTGCGACGGTGCCACTGGCCGGCGTTAACTTCTCGGGTTCAACGTGATCTCGGCCAGTTCGCCCTTCACCTCGACCGTCGTTCCAAAGGGCTTTGACGCGTCGGCCAGACGCTGGAGAATGTAGCCCGCTCTGGCACCGGTCGCGGCCGAGGGCAGACCGCGTGTCTGCAGGAATCGATTACTGGCGTACTCGTTGTGCACGTCGGGCTGGCCCTCGCCGATGTTGTTCAGGACAATCGGCCGCAGCGAAATCGCCTTGAGGGACCGCCCCTCGAACTGCACGGAGGCGACTACGCTCTCCCAGGCCATCGGCTCATCGATGTAGGTCAGCGTCGGCGGTACGTTGTAAATGAAGTTGCCCAGATCATAGAAAATCGGACGCCCGCGATAGATTTCCACGCCGTGCAGCAGCGGCGCGCCATGCATCACGACGATGTCAGCGCCCGCATCAATCTCGTCGTGGGTCCACTTCCTGAGCCACGCATTCGGTGCGAGTCGCTCGGGCATCCCTTCGGTAAAGATCGTCGAGAACGAGCGATTCCCGAAGACGTGGTTGTGCTGGTACACGATCATGACGTCCGCGCGCTGGCGGGCGTTGCGGATGCCTTGCAGAATGCGGCGCGAATCCTCCGGATTCGGCGTGTTGGCCGGTGCGTCGGGCAAATCCTGAGTCGCCTCGTTTTCATAGCGGCCGGCTTCGACGCGGAGTTCGTTCACGCCCGGCCGCTCAGCCGTTGCGCTCGCCCCGGACGCAATCAGGCCGGACGCGCTCGCGATCAGCGCAATGGTGCCTTTCGGTGTGCGGAGGTAACCCGGGGCTGCCGCGTCGGCGATGGTGTTACCCGTACCGGCGTGGACGATCTTCCGACGGTCCGCCTCACGGAGCGTGTTTCGAATCCCGGTCGCCCTCAGGTCGAACGCATGGTTGCCCGAGAGGGCTAACAGGTTGAAGCCCGCCGCCGTCAGAGCATCGAGCGCTTCCGGCGGGGT
>JBPYEE010000046.1:0-4955 GCA_051985095.1 Vicinamibacterales bacterium
ACGGTGCGCGCGCACGAACCCGTGCGACGCGACTCGCGCCTCCAGGTGCTGCAGCGGCTCGCGCAGCAGATAGCTGCGCCCCTTCGTCCAGATGCGCGCGTAGTTGTCGGCCGCTTCGATCCAATCATGATGACCCTCGAAGCCTTCACACGACATCCTCATTGCGGCTCGAACACGTACTTCAGTTGCACTTGTTCGTACAGCCCACTTTCCACCCCGGCGACTTGGGCGACTTGAAACGTCGCCGTGCCGGCGCCGCGAAGCTGCACTGCGAACAGTTCATCGGGAGGTGTCATGTCGGTGTTCACCAATCCAGCGGCGAGCTCCCGAGATGAATCGTACCTGGATCCTCGGAGGGCGGTTATGTGAGTGATCCGCGTCGTGTGCAGAAACTCGATCGATGGAGCTACGCGGCCTGCAGGTAGTAGAACGTGGGCAGGCCGCCGAGGCGCTCGCGACATTCGGATCTGTTTCCGAGCACTGTTGGGCGTCGAGGTGATGAGTTCGTTGCCCAGACCCTGGTGCGGACGAGAGCCGCCGGTCGTAGGTTCCGTCGGCGCGCCCGCGGTGCAGATGCTCAAGCATACGCGCGGCCGAGATGAAGCCCACGTCGAAGCCGCGACGACAGGCTTCGTGGTCTCAGGGTCCGTGCGAGCTGCGATTTCCCGACATCCGCTGGACCTTCGATCGGCCGACGGTAGTACTCACCGGTTCTCGGTCGATTTGCCAGCGAACCAGTTGGGGCCAGGCTGGCGCCGCAAGGTGGGCTGATGCGGGGTATAGAAGCCGCTACGACACGCGAGATAAAGCAGGACAGCCCTGAGACGTGGCAACTGACGATCAGGGCGTGGTGGCGTTACGGAGCGGCGGTTGTGTGTGGGGTGCGGATTGCCGTTTACAACAAGGCTGACCGGCCAAGTGGCCTGTCAACCGAGCTGTCGAACCCCGTCGACGTCCTTCGTGGCGAACTTGAACCCCGCGATGTCCGCCAAGCTGCGCTGCGGGGCGGCCGTGTCATGCGCACGCTCCGGAAGGATTTCGAGTTCGCGATCGGGTCTCGCTGAAAGACAGGCCGCGGGAACCCCGGCGCCCCTTTATCCGTCCACTCTCCTTGACAGCTTAGGAGAGGCTCCCGTACACTCCTGAGCTTCTTAGGAGTGTGCATGTCGCCGGAAGCCCAGCTTCTTCCCGGGACGCTCGATCTGCTGATTCTCAAGGCGGTCTCGCTCGGCCCGCTGCATGGCTATGGGGTCCTGCTGCGGATCGAGCAAATCTCCGGGCGTGCCCTGCTCGTCGAACAGGGGGCGCTCTATCCGGCGCTCTTCCGGCTCGTGCGGCAGGGCCTCCTGAAAGCGAGCTGGGGGACGTCGGAGAACAATCGCCGCGCCAAGTTCTACGAGCTGACGCCGGCCGGACGCCGGCGGCTGCGTGAGGAAACCGAGGGCTGGAAGCGGCTCGCCGCGGCCATGGGGTCGGCGCTCGCCGCCACTCAGGAGGAAATATGAGTCTCCTGTCGCTCGTTCGTTCCGTCGCCGCCCTGTTTCATCGTTCGCGCGTCGAGGACGACCTGGACGAGGAGCTCCGCTCCCATATCCAGCACCGCGCCGACGATCTCGAGCGATCCGGCATCGATCGCGCCGGCGCCGAGCGCCGGGCGCGCCTCGAGTTCGGCAGCCACCAGCGGTTCAAGGAGGAATGCCGGGAGGCGGTCGGCATCGCGTTCATCGACACGCTCGCGCAGGATCTGCGCTTCAGCGTGCGTCTGCTGCGCAAGTCGCTCGGATTCACATTCACCGGCGCGGCGACGCTGGCCCTGGGCATCGGCGCGACCACGGTCGTGTTCAGCGTTCTGAACGCCTTCATCCTGCGCCCGCTCGATGTGCCCGACGCCGACAGTCTCTACCAAATCGAGCGCGGAGCCGACAAAGCGGGCTCGCAGTCCTATCCCGATTACGTCGACCTCCGCGATCGCAACCGCACCTTCGACGATCTCGCCGCGTTCAGCTTCGCGCAGGTCGGCCTCGACACCGGCGATAACCCGACGCGCGCCTGGGCCGAGTCGGTCACCGGGAACTATTTCGACGTGCTGCGGATTCAGCCGCACCTGGGCCGGTTTTTCCATGCCTCCGACGAGCATGGCCCCAACAGCGTGCCCGACGTCGTGCTGGGCCACAGCTACTGGCATACGCATTTTCAGGACGATCCGTCGGTCGTCGGCCGCGTCGTTCGACTGAACAAGCATCCGTACACGATTGTGGGCGTCGCCCCGCCCGGGTTCCACGGCACGTTGATGTTCTTTAGCCCCGACGTGTTCGTGCCGCTCGTCAACGAGGAACAGCTCGAGGGCAACACCGATTTGACCAAGCGCGGAACCCACTGGATCTTCATGGTGATGGGGCATCTCAAGCCGGGCGTGACCACCTCGCAGGCCATCGCCGATCTGAACTCGATCGGGGCCTTTCTCGAGAAGACCTATCCGAAAGACGATGGGCAGATGACGTTCGCGCTGGCGCGGCCTGGTTTGTATGGTGACTATCTTGGCCCGGTGGTGCGGGCGTTTCTCATCGGCTTGATGCTGCTGGCGGGACTGATTCTCCTGGCCGCCTGCGCCAATCTCGGAAGTCTCTTTGCCGCGCGCGCCGCCGATCGCTCGCGCGAAGTGGCGCTGCGCCTCGCGCTCGGCGGGAGCCGGGCGCGGATTGTGCGGCAGCTGTTCACGGAAGCCGTGCTGATCGCGCTGATTGGCGGCCTGGCCGGCGTCTCGGCCAGCATCGTCGTTCTGCGCGGCCTGAGCGTCTGGCAGCCGTTTTCGCGATTTCCGATCCACGTGCCGGTGACGCCGGACGGCACGGTGTACGCCGTCGCGCTGCTCGTCACCATCGCGAGCGGCTTCCTGTTCGGCGCGGTCCCGGTGCGTCAGACCCTTCGCACCGACCCCTACGAGGTCGTCAAGGCGGGAACGACGGGGTACGTCATGCGGCGGATCACCGTCCGCGATGTGCTGCTGGTCGTGCAGATCGCGATGTGCGCCGTGCTCGTCACCTCGTCGCTCGTGGCGGTGCGCGGCTTGCTGCGTTCGCAGACCGTGTCGCTCGGATTCGACCTCGATCGCGCCATGCTCGTCGACACCGATCTCAGCATGGCCGGATACAAGGAAGGCACCGTCGCGCCGGCGCAGAAGCGCATGATCGATGCAGTGCAGACGCTTTCGGACATCGAGGCGGTGGGCATGATTGATCAGCCGCCGTTGTGGGCCGGCTCGACCACGGTCAGTATTTTCACCGACACCATGACGGACCTGAGGCCGGCCAACGCTGTGGCGAACCCGGTCACCTTCAAGATCTCGCCCGGATATTTCCAGGCGGCGGGGACCGTGCTTCTGGCCGGACGGGTGCCGACGTGGCACGACGACAAGGACGCGCCGCACGTTGCGGTGATCAATCAGGAGTTCGCCCGCAGAATCTTTGGGTCCGTCACGAATGCCATCGGCGGCTACTACAAGATCCGGGGCGGCTCGCGCATTCAGGTCATCGGCGTCGTCGAAGACGGAAAATATACGAGCTTCGCCGAGCGTCCACAGTTGGCGATGTTCTTTCCGGTCCTGCAATCGCCCACGACGTCGACCTGGCTCGTCGTGCGCTCGTCCCGCGATCCCCGGCAACTGACGTCAGCGATCAGAACGACGCTGCGCGATGTGGATCCGGCGATGCCGTTCACGATCGAAACATGGAGGAGCGAGTTCGATAGCGGCGCGACCCTGTTCGGGCCACGGATGGCAACCGCGTCGCTCGGTGTGTTGGGCGCGATGGGCGCCATGCTGTCGGTGACCGGCATCTTCGGACTGGCGGCGTACTCGCTGAGCATGAGAAAGCGGGAATTGGGTATCCGCATGGCCCTCGGCGCGCAGCGCGCGCACGTTGTGCGGGCGGCGCTCGGGCGGGCTCTCAAACTGCTGGCGATTGGTTCCGGAGCCGGCCTTCTTCTCGGCATCCTGGCGAGCCGCGTCCTCGCGGCCATCGTGTATCAGGCGAGCCCTCGCGATCCGGTCGTGCTGACGGGTGTGGTCGCCGCCATGGCGCTGCTCGGATTGCTGGGGACGTGGATTCCAGCGCAGCGGGCGCTGTCGGTGAGTCCATTGATGCTGCTACGCGAGGGGTAAACGCGCGCTCAGGCCTCACCGGAAGTCTCGTCCGGTCGACTCTACAAGCGCGAGTCTCTTCACGATGATCCGAAAAGACGGCATCATGGCGGAGTCTGCCGGCGGTCCGCCCATTCGCACTGTCACCGCACCAAGTGCTTGCCAATCGCCGTCGTGCTCCTCGCAGATGCTCATGCGCACGACGGCATGGTCCAATTCCGAGACTGTGGGTCGGAACGCAAAACGGCCGATCCCTGGCGCGTCGACCCTCCGCCGATGACACTCCCGAACCGACAGATGAATGACCAAACGGCTCGGCATCGTCACTGCGAGGAAGACGCGCCACGCCTCAACCGCTCGGATACCGGGCACCACAAGGACTCCGTAAACATGCGGCTCTGCCGCCCCCTTTTGCCGAGTACTTGTTCTTCGCAAGGATTGAGACGGTGGGCACCTCAGTCATCATCTGGCAGGGGTGGACGTGGTCAGCGGTGAAGCCAGCAGTTAATTCGGAGCGCGTCGTCGGGAGCCCGGGACGCGCAATGCAAGACCACAGGGCACGCCAATCTAACATGGAGAATATTTGATGAAACAACATCATGTTAATCATCGCGTCTGTGCTCTCGATCCTCTCCATGACGTTTCACCTGACGGACGACATCGTCCGCGGGATGGAGCCAGAACGCTTTTCGATCTCACTGCGGTGCCAATCCTGGTCGTCTGGCTGTACGGAACGCTGGTGCTGGCCGAAAGGCGATCGGGGTACGTCATCATCCTCCTCGGGTCGCTCCTTGGGTTGCTCGTCCCTGTCATCCAC
>JBPYEE010000047.1:0-7737 GCA_051985095.1 Vicinamibacterales bacterium
CCGCCACGGCGTTCGACGCGCGGATATTGCCGGGCCCGGTTTCGATTCCCCCGGTGTGCTCGCAGTTGAGCAGGAGCGCCGTCTTCTCGAACACCTCGGGGTGCGCGGCGAACCAGGCGCCGCTCTCGGCCGTGCCATTGTGATGGCCCGTCGTGCCGAGAAACACGATCGTGCGGCGGCGCTCGGCTTTCGGCACCTTCGCAAAATACTCGGCGAGGCCCAGCATCGTCGCGACCCCGGCGGCGTTGTCGTTCGCCCCCTCGAACCACCCGTCGCGATGCGCAACGACCATCACCTGTTCGGCGGTCTGGCCGGGCAGCGTCGCCCAGACGGTTCCGCTCTTCAGGCCCGGTGTGCGCTCGATGTCGAGCTTGATCGCGATGCGCGGCGCCGAGCCGGCCACCACCGCGTCGGCGATCAGGTCGCGCGCCGACAGGCCGTCACGCAGGCCGGTCGAAAACGTGGGCACGGGACTGTTGACCGGATAGAACTGCGTACGCTCGTTTCCGGGGATGCCCTGGATCACGAAGATCGCCGCGGCGCCCCGCTCGCCGATCCGGCGGATGGCGTTCTCCGCAATGGGCGCGTGGCGTGACGCCGTATCGGTGCTGTAGAAGAACACCGCCTTGCCGCGGACGTCGCGGGCGAGCTTCAGATCCGCCTCGCTGGCCATGCCGACGTAGACCGCTTCGAGATCCAGTCCGCCCGGCGGCGTGCCGACGGCCTGATAGGTTGGCTGCGCCGTGTCGATCGCGAGGCGCTTGCCGTTCGCCGACAGCGTCACGCTCCATGATGTCGGCATCCACTGCGGCGGCAGATCGAAGGACTGCTCGTGGACGTCGGACAAACCGATCGCCCGGAACTTCTGCATCAGCCACTCGGCGTTCTCGGCGTCCGCCGCGGTCCCGATGATCCGGCCCCAGTATTGGGGGTGCCCGTGATCGCGGTACCGGCGCGAGATGGCGGTCTGGTCGGCGACGTATTGTTTGAGCCGGACGCCGTCAATCGCCCCATAGGGCTGGTCCGCCGGCGCCAGTCGCCAGGCGAGCTCCGCGCCGCGCGTGCGCAACGGCTCGGCGGGACCCGCCGGCGCCGAGCGGACGCGCGTGCCGTCGGCATTCTGCGCGAACGCGGCCACAAACGCCATCGACCCGCGCGCGAGCGCGGCCGCGATGACGGCGCCGGCCAACACGGCTGTGAACACGCGACGGCCTGTCGCCATTTTCAACCTCCCGTCGTCCCGGGCGCGCCGCGCGCCCGGACGCGCGGATTATAACCGCGGGGAAAGCCTCGGCGGATTATCATGCATCGGCCGAACCCGCTCGAGGAGGACGCTTGTGAAAGAGCTTCAGATTACGGGCTGCGCGGTCGCGGTCATGTTCGCTACGGTCTTCGCCCAGGCGCCACGGCCGAGCGTCCCGACGATCCCCTTCGATACCTCAACCGATTTCCTGAAAATTTCTCCCGACATGAACCTCGGCGAGGTGCTCGGCGTTGCCGTCAACTCGAAGGGGTCGATCGTCGTCCTCAACCATCCGGGGAATGCGGCGGGACCGCTTTACGGAAACGCGTCGACGCAGCTGCTCGAGTTCGATCGGACCGGCAAGTTCGTGCGGGAGATCGGCAAAGGCGTCTATGGCCTCGGTTACTCGCACAGTGTGCGCTTCGACCGGTACGACAATCTCTGGGTGGTCGACAAGGGCACGAACGCCGTCGTCAAATTCAATCCCGCCGGCTACGTCACGCTGAATCTCGGCCGCCGTCCCGAAGGGCCCGACGATCCGGCCGAGTCGTACTATCGGCCCGGCCGCCGCGAGCCGCCGGTCCACGTGGATGGCTACTTCCGTCAGCCGACCGATGTCGCCTGGGATTCGGACGACAACATCTATATCAGCGACGGCTACACGAACTCGCGGGTCGCGAAGTTCGACAAACGCGGCACCTGGGTGAAGTCCTGGGGATCGCGGGGCAGCGGCGGCCCGCACGCGGATGAGAACCCGGGTCAGTTCAACACCCCGCACAACATCGCGATCGATCGTCAGAACAACATTTACATCGCCGACCGCGGCAACCGGCGCATTCAGGTGTTCGACACCGACGGCCGCTTCCTGCGGATGATCCACCTCAACGTGCCGTACGACAAGACGCGGCACCCGGTCCTGGGGAATCAGCCGGCCAATCCACCGGATGAAACGGCCCCCTGGACGCTGTGCATCACGAACACGCCGACTCAGTACCTGTACACCACCGATCAAGAACCGGGACGACTGTACAAGTTGTCGTTGAACGGCACCATCCTCGGGATGCTCGGCGAATCGGGACGGGATCTGAAGCAGTTCAACTGGGTCCATGGGCTCGCGTGCCCGTCGGAGGATGTCCTGTTGGTTGCCGACATGAACAACTGGCGGGTCCAGCGACTGACGCTGCACGCGGACCATTCGAAGCCGCCGACGCGATAGACAGCCGTGTCGGTTCCGCGTCAGGTGCGCGCCCCGGCCGCCACGACGAGGGTGTCGATCTCATAGCGGTCGCCGTCGACATCGTATCGATGAATCCGAATCAGCTCGGAGGCGCGGCGCACGCCGAGCCGGCGTTCCAGATGGAGGACGAGACTGATCGCATCGCCGATGTGGTGCCGGATCGCGGCGTACGGGAGATCGACCCCGCCCTGAAGGACGCACGACGCCAGCCGGTTCAGCGCCTGCGGCGCCGAGTTCGCGTGGATGGTGGACAGCGTGCCGGCATGACCGGTGTTCAGCGCCTGGAGCAAATCGTAGGCTTCGCCGCCGCGAACCTCCCCGACGATGATGCGGTCGGGGCGGTGGCGAAGCGTTGCCTTGAGGAGGTCGCGGATCGTGACCGCCGGCAGATCCGGCTGGGCGCGCCGCGCCTCGAACCGAACGATATTCGGCTTGGCGATCTGGAGCTCGGCCGTGTCCTCGACGACGACGATTCGATCGGACGCGGGCAAGAGCGCTGTCAGCGCGTTGAGCAGTGTGGTTTTGCCGGTGCTCGTCCCGCCGCTGATGAGAATGTTTTGACGCGCCTCGATCGCGGCGCACATCTCCCCGAGCACCGGCCGGGGCAGCGTGCCACTGCGCACCAGTTCGTCCGCCGTGAGGAAGCTGTTCTGAAATTTTCGGATCGTCAGCGTCGTTCCGCCCAGGCTGCAGGGCGGGATCACGGCGGCCACCCGAGAGCCGTCAGGCAGCCGCGCGTCGAGAATCGGCCGATCGTCGGAGATGTCGTCGCCCAGCAGCCGGGCGATGTTGCGGACGGCTACCTGCAGGTTCCGCTCCGCGACATGCACGCCCGGCGCCTCGCTCACCAGCCCGCGACGCTCGAGGAACACGCGTCCACCCGCATTGACCATGATTTCGCTCACCTCCGCATCCTCGATGAGGTGGGCAACCGGCCGGAGGAAGGGCAGGATCAGCTCGAAGCTCACGTCACAGCACCCCGGCCGTCACCTGATCGAAGTACGACAGCTGCGGATCGAGGTAGTACGGCTTCAGATAACACCGGGTCGGCGGCCACGGATTGAAGCCGTCGTAGGGCAGCACGATGGCCTGCGCATTCTGCAGCTCGGCGAACGCCTTGGGCTGAAAGACGTAATCGACGGCCAACTGGTACGTCTTGGCCGCACTGACAGTCGTGCGGTGCGCCGCCGGGCGGCCGGTGAGCATGCTGACGCGTGCGTCCTGCCCCGCTTCGGTGAGCGTGTAGCCCGGCTTGAGGCGCTCGGCTCTGCCGCACAGCTCCGCCGCCACGTGCGCGCTGAAATCGTCCGACAGCGTCAGGAAGATCTTCGTCCGGAGTCCCTGGACCAGCGTTCGCCAGGAATCGCCCGGCAGGGTGGAACGCAGGGAGCTCAGACTCTGGGTCGCGACAATCGGGATGCATCGCGACTGGCGCGCGAGGGCGAGGAACTTGTCGTCGCCCGACGGCTCGTTTTCGCCGGTCGTCGCGAACGCCTGGTACTCGTCGCACACGAAGAAGACAGGCCGAAGCGGGTTGGCCGGGCGCTCATTCGCCCGATGGATCCGATTCAGCACCGCACGCTGAAAATCCTGCTTGAGCATCGTGCCGAGCGCGCGCGCGAGACCGGGATTCATGGCGATCGGAAAATTGAGCGCGATCACCTTTCCCTGTTCGATCAGGTCGGCGATCGGCGGGAGGGCGGCCCCGTGCGACCGATCGGCGCTGGTTGCACGGTCGTAGGTTTCCTTCGGCGGACAGAACGTGTATTTGACGCGCGGGTTGTCATCGAACAACGACAGAAACACGCTGATGCCTTCCACGATCGACGTTCGAAGCTTCGATTCGATGCGCATCCAGTCATCGTCAAACCAGCGTCGCACGGCATCGAACTGCGCGGCTTTCGCCGCCTCGCGGCCGTCTCGACCGGGTCGGCGCCCCTCCGGAGCGGGGTCGGTTCCGAATCGCCGTTCGCCTTCGGCAATCTTCGCGCGCAGCTTGTCAGGATTGATGACGAGTTCGTAGACCTGGAAGAGCGTCACGTAGTCATCGAGCGTCTGATGCAGGAGGATGACGAACTTCATGACGTTCGTGCTCGCCTGCTGCCAGAAGGGTTCCTTGCCTCGGCCGACGACGTTCGTCATCAGCGTCGCGATGCCGTACGCCAGCGCATACGCGTCGAGATCGTTATGGAGCGGGTTGTACCGATATGGAGAGGTGAGACTCACCTCGATGTAGTCCTCGGCGCGTCCATGACGGGCGAGCAGGGTCTGGACGTGCCGGCAGAAATCCCCTTTCACTTCCAGCACGAGCCCACCGATCTTCCGGTCCGGATCGTTCGCCCGAAAGCCGATCAGTTGGTCGACATACGGATACATGCACGCCGACGTCTTGCCGGTCCCGACCGCGCCCACGATGAGCAGCCCCGCATACAGGCCGCGTTCCGGGACGACAAGCCATCGCGGCTCGGCGGCGGCGGCGGTGGACCGGCGATAGTGCTGCTCGCCGATGACGAGGAACAGCGTCTCGCGCTGCGACGGGAGTGGATACGGCGGCAGCCCCGCCGGTCGCGCGCGGCCATCGGCGCGCGCGGCAAAGATGTACAGCAGGGACATCACGGTGTTCGTCGCAATCAACGGCGTGGTGAACCACACTGTCGCGTAGGCGTACGCGAACCCGGCGTACAGCCGCGGCCGCATCAGCGCGATCAGGCCGAGCAGTGCGTTGTCGGCGGGAAACGGCCACAGGTGGAGACCGCCCAGCGCGATCGCTGCGCTCAACGCGACGCTGACGACCATCCGGTACTCGAGAAGCCGGCCGCCCACCTAGTCTTCCTCGGCGAGCCGATCCGACAAATCGCGAACGATGGTGTCGCCGACGCGCAGCTGTTTCTCGAGATGGGCAAGCTTGCGGCCCGTGTCCTTCAAGAACAGTCGCCGGGTGACGAGATACAAACACGCACAGACGTTGAGGTAGACGAGGGCGAGCGCGGTCAGGACCACCCCCAGATAGCGAGTCACGATAAGGAGCCGGTACGGCGCGAGGAATCGCAGCTGGTCCGCCACGGCCAGGAGGCCGGCCAGGACGACGAGGACGGCGAGCGCCGCGCTGTTGGCAAGCACCGGCACGACACCGTGATCAGGGACGCGGCCGATCGTCGGGCACGAAGGCCTGGTCCTCGCGGAAGTACACGATCGTCAGTCCCAGGGGATTCACGGGAATTCGGCTGTTCTCGACGTGATCGCTGATCACGAACACGACATGCGCGACATACCGCTCGCGCCGGCGCTCGGCGCGCGTGGCCGGTGCCAGGAAGGTTTTGTCAAACTCGATGGTGGCGCGGTAGGGCGGCTGGCGCAGGTCGTCAAGGGCGACGCTCGTGACGTGCACATCGACTTCCTCCCCGTCACCGGCGAGGAACCGCTCGATCGCGCCGCTCTTCCTGCCAGCTTCGATCGTCGCGTCGGCCAGCCGGCCATCGAGAAAATACAGCGACTCGGCGTACTGCAGGCGGACGGTCGCGCGCAGCCGGCTGTAGTGCTTCGTCACGAACTGGACCAGGAAGTATTTCAATTCCGGTGCCTGCGGCGTGTAGGTGAGGCTCGCGTAGCTGACCGTCGACGCGCGGCCAATTTCATCGATGCGGATGACGAGCGGCCGCCAGTTCTCGAACATGCGATGTGTCCGGATGTTGAGGAGCACGAGCGCGACGGCCACCACGGTCATCCCGGCCAGTACGATCCGCAGATACCGGTTCATCACGAGGATGGCGCCGTAGAACTCGAGCCAGCGCTGCCGCGGCTCGGCGTACTCGTAGCCCCGCGGCGGCAGCGTGACCGGTTGGTCTGACACGGCTCACCTCCCGAGCGGTAACGCCATCTCGCCGGCGCCGCCGGAGAAGAGTGACGCCGTCAGCGACGGCACTTTCAACAACCCGTACGTAAATGCGAGCAGGAGAAACACCAGGTGCAGCCCGCCGACCAGCAATCGATCGATCGTGTACGGCGGCGGAAAGGCGTCGAGGAAGCGTGTCAGGAAGGTGCCGAAGACGAACACGAATGCCTGCGCGACGACCTGGTAAAACGCGTACTGCAGGATCGACTTGAGCCAGCCCCAGAAGATCCATTCCAGCTGGGGCACGATGAAAAACGGGATGAAGACAGGCCCCACCAGGACGGCGACGCCCGTCGCGACGAGGCCGAAGGCGACGACCGCGAGGAGCGCGGCGCGCGCGGCAGTCACCGCCAGGGCCACGATGAAGTAGCCGATGAGGGCGCTGACATTCAGCACCGAGGGTTGTTCGAGCGTCAGGTAGACGTCGTTCAGGCGCTCGCTCAGGCGCTGCACCTGCGTCGCCTCCAGCTGGTGGGCGAGCAACAACGGCTGGTCGGTCAGCAGCTGCGTGAAGCTGACGCCGATGGCCGGCAGCGGCGCGCGGTAAAACCGGATCATCGCCGACCCGAAGGCGATCGTCAGCACGAGCGACCCGAGTGCCGCCAGCGGGACGCCGCCGCGCCCCTCGGCGGCCGACATCGCCGTGCGAAGTCCAAACCAGACGAGGAGCAGGACGGCCAGGCCCCGGAAGAGATTCGTGCCGAGCTCAAGAAACAGATCCCCGTCGCGCGTCAGCAGATCGAGGACGGCGCCGGTCACGCTTGCGAAGGGATCGAGCCCTGGCACCGTATCCTCCTAGGGGATCCGGAATGTCGTCAGCGCCTCGGTTGTATAGGCGGTCGTCTGATCGAGAAGCGGCCGGGCGCCCGCCTCGAACGCGATGTGAGCATTGACGCTTTCGACGGTCGCATCACGCCGCGCCACCGCGTCGATCAGCTGCTGCTCGAGCAATGAGACGAGGACGCTGTTGACATCCTGCGCCAGACGCGTCGAGGTGACCGTGGTGGCGTTGATTTTGTTCAGCACCGCAATCTCGGTGTTGAACTCGGCGCTGTCGCTGAACGCGTCTGATTCCAGATTCCGGACCGCCTGCTCGACCGACGGCTGATGGCTGCGAATGGTGCCGAGCGCTTCCAGACCGTGCGCCGTCGTCGCATCCGCCAGCTGCACCCGGTCGTAGCGGGCGCGAATCCGCGCCGCTTCGTCAGGCGCCAGCCGCGACAGGTCGGCGTAGAGACCCATCGGTTCTGTTGCGGCGGCGACGGCCGCCGCGGCGTTCTGCCCGGTGTTCGCCGTCCCGATCCAGGCCGTCGTCGTCTCGTACCGATGCGGCGCGACCAGGGCGGTCCACGGCGTCGACAGCGT
>JBPYEE010000048.1:0-4689 GCA_051985095.1 Vicinamibacterales bacterium
CCTGTTCGGCGTCCGTCAACCGATCGAGGCTGATATACCCCCACACCACGTTGAAGTACGCCGGAATGTTCTGCCCCGCGTCGGGGCTGATGGCAATGGCTTCCCTGGCTCTTTCGATCATCAGTTCATATCTTCCGGTGCCTGCCGTGAAGAACCCCGATGTGAGCCCGGGCGCAACCGGATCGCGTGGGTAGGTTTGCGCCCACAGTCGAAGCGTCTCGCCTTCCTTTTCGAGGTTGCCCGTCACCTGCCGATCGTAAATCGTCGTGATGAAAAAGCGGTCGCGGTCGGTCGCATGATCGCGCAACTGGTACGCCTTGCTCGTGCTCTCTTCGCCTAGAACAGTTTCGCCGCGGGTGCTGTACGCAAGGCCGAGCAGTGAATGCGCAATCGCGAAACCGGGATCGATCTCGACGGCACGCTTGAGCAGCGGGACAGCCGTTGGCGCGCCTGTGGCGCGATACGCCGCGCTGTATGCCTTCAGCGCATCGAGCGAGGCGGTGGTCGACTCCTCGAGCGGCGTCGAGTGCTGCTGGACGGTTGCGAGCGATTCGCCGACGCGCGTCCTGAATTTGGTCGCCAGCTGGCTCAGAACGTTCAACACATCTTCCTTCCGTGCCGCCTGGAGCTGCTCCTGGTCGAGCAGCTCGCCGGTCGCGCAGTTCTCGGCGCGTACGCCGACGACATACTCGTTGCCGAGGCTCGCAATCGATCCCTTCACGACGGCAGTGGCGCCGGTTCGAATGCAGACGTCGCGTGCAACGTCGCCGGTGACCCTCGCCGTCGGCGGCTGTCCCATCAGCTGCAGCATCTTTCGGATGCGGTCGTCCGTCACCACGCTTAGGAACGGCGACTGCGCCAACTGCACAACAAGCCCCTGGCGAAGCGTTTCATCGAACACCGGATCGCCTGTGGTGTTGGTGAAATCGGCGAGGACGATCGTGTCCGTGTCGGACAGGCGCGGCGTCCGGTGCTTGAAGACGTAGGTTGCGCCGACCGCGGTCGCGACGAGGATCGCGATCGCCGCAGGAAGCGCGATTCTCCTTCCCTTCCGCGCCTCGCGCGACGCGATCGGCCGCGACCCGGTCGCAGCTCGCGCCGGCTCCGTGTCACGCTTCACCCGCTGCAGATCGGCACGCATCTCCGATGCGTGCTGATACCGCAGCGCGCGATCTTTCTCGATCGCCTTGACGATCACGTTCTGGAGGCTTTCGGGCAGATCGCGCCGGAGGTCGCCCGGCGCCGTCGGGTGGTCGTGCAGGACCGCCGCCGCGATCACCGCGCTCGTCGCGCCGCTGAACGCGGAGCGCCCCGTTGCCATCTCGTACAGGACGAGGCCGAGCGAGAAGAGATCGGTACGGGGATCGAGGTCCTCGCCGCGCAACTGCTCCGGCGACATGTACGCGATCGTCCCGACCGCGCTGCCCGGATTGGTCATTGGAGGACGCACTGATTGGGTGGCCTGCATCGACGCAGCCGCGGCCTGCTCCGGCGCCGCCTTTGCGAGGCCGAAGTCCAGGACCTTCGGTCCATGCGCGGTGAGAAAGATGTTCGCTGGCTTGATGTCACGGTGCACGATGCCCGCGCGATGTGCGCTGTCGAGCGCGTCGACGAGATCGATCGCCGTGCTCAAAAGCGCGGGAACATCGAGCGGTCCCCGCGCGATGCGCCGCTGCAGCGTTTCACCCTGCAGCAGCTCCATGACGAGAAACGCACGTCCGTGTTCAGTCTCTCCGACGTCGTGGACGACGCAGATATGTGGATGCTGCAGCGCGGCGACCACGCGCGCTTCGCGCCGGAATCGCTCGCGCGCCTGCAACGTGTCGACGAGGTGCGCCGGCAGCACCTTGACGGCGACGTCGCGCTCGAGGCGGCGGTCGCGCGCCCGGTAGACTTCGCCCATACCTCCAGCACCGATGGCGGCGACGATTTCGTAGGGTCCGAGCCGTGTACCGGCGGTGAGCGCCATGCCGGTGCTCATTCTACGGCTCCGCCCTGGGCCAGACTGAGTTGCACTGCATCGCTCCGAGCAGCAGCGCGATCCCCGCGCTCAGCGCGAGCTCGCGGCGTTGTCCCGACCGACGTTCAACGGGCGGGCGTTGAGCAAGTCGCTCAGCGCCATCATCCCGACCCGACAGAGGAAGGATTGGTGTGATTTCCCATCGTCGATCGCGAGCGCGACCGGCTGGAACCGAGCAAAGCCTGACGCGACACACCCGAAACCGAGACATTCGCGGGACTCCTGCTCGAAACAAACCGCGGCAAGCCATCCCCATCTCGAATCGACGCCTGTCCTTCGCCACCGCGTGATCGACCTTGCGGGGTATAGAGAATTCGATCCGAGTCACGCCACTCGCCGATATTCATGGATTGGTCCGCCTTGACGATCACAGCGCATGACGTGTAGGTTGGTCCATGCCAGCTCTTCATTCGCTGGCCGGCCATTGGGTGGCTCAAGATTCAAGCTGCGATGGGCGAAGATGCCAGCGCAGGAGTGTCGCTGGCGAGACGACGAATGACGACCACTTGGCGCGCGGCAATATTCGGCTGGCCGCGGCCAAAAGGAGGCGGTCGGCGTCCTGTAGGGACGGTCGGCTGGCCTATCGACGCAGCAGGGCCACTTCGCGCCGCAGGACAACAATCTCCAGTTCCTTGAACTCAGTTGACGGGAGCAACAGCGCGAAAGGTGTAGAACGCGCTGAAGCGCGACGTACAAGACGGCGAGGACCACGGCACCTCCGAGAAACGTCAACCGAAAGCGCCGCTATTTTATTCAAATGGAATTCCGCCACCCCACAGGTGACGCAGGTTGTCTGTCTGGTTGGTTCTTCGTCGGTTTAGCTGTGCCTCTTGGTCGATTTTCGTGGATTTCGGCACGAAATGGTTCACGGATTGTTTACGGGGATGATTCGCGGGCGGGTCCCCGCTTCGCCGCGCGACATCTGACGCTGGGAAAACCGTGGCGTCGAGTTGATGGACCTCGGTTGGCGCGACTGCGACCTGAATAATGACCCTCCACGCCCACGGACACCTTCGAAACGCAGCGCGAACGTGTTCAAGGCGCCACGTCATCGAGAAAGGCGAGTACGGCCTGTTCCGGCGTCCGCAGCAGCGTCGAACTGCGCGGCGAGCGCCGCGAACGCCGGCGTCGGACCGGTCCACCGCAGTTCTTCGACCGAGTCGAACAGGCGGAGATCTGTCCGAAGCGTCGCGAGGTCGCGGAACAGGAGCGCACGGTCGCGCTGCTCCGCGAGCGTGCGCGCGAGCGCTCCCGCGTTCGACGCGTTCACGTGCCACGCAGCAGGCTCGTCCGGAATAGCCTCGAGGTGTCCGAATCGGGCGAGGACGGCCGCCGTCGATTTCGCACCCCACCCTGGCAGTCCGGGGTAGCCGTCGGCAGCATCACCCACGAGCGCGAGATAGTCAGGAATCGATTCCGGACCCACGCCGAAACGCTCGATGACGCCTGCCTCGTCGCGAATCGTGCGCGTCCGTCGAATCATCTGCACTACGCGTTCGCCCCGGACCGACTGCGCGAGGTCCTTGTCTGGAGTGCAGATGAAGACGCGATCGACATCCGCGCTTCGCGACAACCATGCGGCTGCGGCCGCCAGCGCATCGTCGGCTTCGAACTCCACCATCGGCCACACCGGCACACCGAGTGTGGCGAGCGACGTTTCGAGCAGCGGAAACTGCGCGAGGAGATCGGGCTCGACACCCTCGCCGGTCTTGTAGCCGGGCCAGAGCGCGTTGCGAAACGATTCGATGACGTGATCGGTCGCGACGCCGAGGTGCGTGACGCCGGAGTTGATCATTGCGAGAAGCGAGGTGAGCACGCCTCGAACGGCGCCGACCTCGCGGCCCTCGGCATCGCGGGCGCGTGGTGCGCCGTAATAGTGGCGAAAGAGTTCGTACGTGCCGTCGATCAAATAAACGTCCAAGGGCCTTCTCGCGGGTGCGATTATAGCGCCATGATCGATACAACCCAGGATGCGAACGACCGCCGATCACATCCTCGGCCTCGAACGCGTGGCGCTCGGCCTATGGGCAGCGGCGATCCCGCGCGGATTTCCGGAGCCGTAGGTGCCCAAGATCTCTCATGATTCGAACAATCATTCGGCGAGTAACGCAGGAACGCTGATCGGCCTGACGGCGCGACTGTTCACCGCCGGTGCGGTTGCCGCTAAAAGTCTGGGCGCGTCGGCGTGACCGGTGCGACCGTGGCGTCAATTCCGAGCTCACAATCGGCGGCGGACCATACATGTTGCGGACGACAAGGGTGAGGGTCGTCGAAGCAGGTTCCCGGCAGGTCGGATCATGACTTGGCGGATCGTAGGCGGACCGACTGCCAATTTCGACCAATCACCTCACATAACCGCGAAAACGGGCCCGAACCGAATAAGTGCGGGCCACAGCAGCAAACCGGAGGACCGAAACGTCGATCACGAGCGGCAGCTGATCTCATGGACGCGACAAAAATGGCCGACATGCTGTCGATCCTGGGCCAGCACACCACGCAGCATCCTTGCCGACGGATCATGTGCACGCAGGCTTCGTCACGCCGATGCCGGCGATCCGTGCAGGAGCCGGTGGATGCGGACGGCTCCCTGCAGCAACCGTGCGTCGTCGTCGTGCGCCGCCGTGAGCTGCAGTCCCAGAGGCAAGGCGTCGCCGACCGGCATCGGGAGC
>JBPYEE010000049.1:0-12464 GCA_051985095.1 Vicinamibacterales bacterium
GCATCCTGCACGACTTCCGGCGGGCGGCAGTCCGCAACCTCGAACGTGACGGCGTCTCACGGTCGGCCGCGATGAAGATGGTCGGTCACCGGACGGAGTCGATCTACATCAGGTACGCGATCGTCGACGCGGGCGCGCTGCGTGACGCGGCGGCCAAGATCGATCGGGCTGCGGGTACAAAACCGGGTACAACGAGCGGAACAACGTTCACTAGTAAGGACGAGCAATCTGCGTGATCTTGAGATTTGTTCCGAAATATGGTGCCGGAGGAGGGAATCGAACCCTCACGGGGTGTGAGCCCCACGGGATTTTGAGTCCCGCGCGTCTGCCAGTTTCACCACTCCGGCGTCGGGGCGGATCGGCGAATCGCCAGTATATCGTGTCGCGTTGTAGTCGAGCTCGGAGCCGCTCCCCGGATCCAGGCCAGTCGAAGGGCGGCTAAGTAGTCCATTGGTCAGGCGTTAGCGGGATGTTGCGCACGGCCACGCCTTTGCACTGCCACCCGGCGGAGGTCGTCGATGACGGCTCGGTTTGCGAGGTGGCAGGTTGTGGGGCTTTTCGCTGTCACTGCGTCGCTCGGCGCCGCGACGATCAGCCACGCGCAACTGTTCCGGCCATTCTCGGATCGCACCCGCCCGCAGGCCCTCCTCGAGGGCAACTGGCAATCGTGTCGGGAATCAGACGGCGAATATGCCGAACGCGTCTACGACGGTCGCTGGGCCGGCATCGAACCCTTCGAGCTTCACCTTGGGCCGTATCACGAATTCGCGCTTTTCCGCGGCATCCAGGACACCCACCGGGCGCACGACTCCCAGGCCAATCTGCTCAAGCCGTATACCGTCGAGCTCTTCGGGAACAACGCCCGCCATGTCTGGGACGTCAGCGGCCTCCGCCTGGAGGTCGTGCTGGCGGGCGGCTCGCGGGACGATTGCGAAAGCTGGTTCGTGACCTTGACCCGGTCGGGCACCTCCTCCAATTAGGCATCCGCCCGAACAGCTTAGCGACAACCCGACTCGGTACAAGTACTTACCGGTCGTGCGGCGGCGCACGCCTGACGGCGTGCGACGGGCGGGCCGCCGGCGGAAAACGCGTCAGAAATGCCCGGTTTTCGGCCATTTCGCGTTGATTCGCACTGCGAAACGGCATATACTACAAGAACTGCTGGCGCGCCATCAGCCTTCCATATAGAGCGCTTCCTAACAGGGGGAATCGTGACATTCGAGATCGGCGACAAGGTCATTTACCCGAATCATGGTCTCGGGATCGTCGAGCGGATCGAAGAAAAAACCATCCTCGGTACCACGTGCGGCTTTTATCACCTTCGGATCGTCGCCAATGACACGATCGTGCTCGTGCCGGTGAGCAACGTCGATGGCGTCGGGCTTCGGCGCGCGATTACCGACGATGAGGTCGAGCGGCTGTTCGGGCTGCTCGGCGACGGCAAGATCGACAATCATCAGAACTGGAAAGGGCGCTTCAAGGACAACTCGGACAAAATGCGCAGCGGCTCGATCTACGAAGTGGCCGACGTGCTGAAGAACCTCACGTTCCTCTCGAAATCGAAGAGCCTGTCGTTCCGCGAGAAGCGGATGCTCGACCGCGCCAAGTTCCTGATCGTCTCGGAAATCTCCGAGGTCGTGCGCGAGTCGGCGGCGGCCATCGAAGGGCGTGTCGACCGGGCGCTCGAGCGCTGCCTGACCGTCAAGGCGTCGCGCACGGCGCCGGCGCCTGTGCGTGCGAAAGTGGTGAAGGCGGCGCCCCGCGCCGCGGCCACCAACGGCACGCGCCGCGCTGCGCGCGCATCCTGATCGCCCCGCGCGGGCAACCGCCGCGTCTGACCGCGATGGTCGACGGCGGCGATTCACCTGACTATCATGACGGCCGCGTGCTCATCGCGGCCGTCCGTTCCTTCGCCACCTACCTCGCCGTTTCCCTTTACGTGCTCGTCGCCGCGCCCATCGGGATGGTGCTGGCGCTCGCGTGTCGATCGAAAACGATTCTGTATGTGCTCGGCCACGGGGGCGTGCGCCTCGGCCTCGCGCTGAGCGGCATCCGGTTTCGCGTCGCCGGCGCGGAACACATCCCGCGCGATCGCGCGGCTGTGTACTGCAGTAATCATCAAAGCAACGTCGATCCTCCGGTGCTGTTCGAGGCCTTGCACCCCCGGATGCACATTCTTTACAAAGCCGAGCTCGACCGGATTCCGCTGCTCGCCCGCGCCTTTCGTATGGGTGGCTTCATTCCCGTTGACCGCCGCCGCAAGGAAGCAGCCATGCGGTCGATCGAGGCGGGCGCCGCCTCGCTGCGCGCCGGGAACTCGTTTCTGATCTTTCCCGAAGGGACCCGCAGCCGTACCGCCGACCTGCTGCCGTTCAAAAAGGGCGGGTTTATCATGGCGATCAAGGCGCAAGCCCCGGTCGTGCCGGTCGCCGTGCAGGGGGGGCGGGACGCCATGCGGAAGGGGAGCGCGATCATCCGCCCGGTGACGGTGAGCGTACGCGTGGGAGACCCAATCGAAACCGCCGGGCTGACGCTCGACGACCGGGACCTCCTGATCCAGCGCGTCCGCGAGCGGATCTTCTCGCTGGTTGCGGAAGGCCCCGTGGAGTAACAATACGGGCAGCCGTTCGTCGCGATTTGCAAAGGTGAGATGCGCCTTCTTCCAGGCCTCCTGATCGCCCTTCTGGCGGTTGTCATCGCGCAGGAACAGCCGCCCGCGCCCACGTTCCGTACCGAAGCGAACTATGTCCGCGTCGACGCCTATCCCACGAAAGATGGTGTGCCGGTGACGGATCTGGCGAAGGACGATTTCGAGGTCTTCGACCAACGGGCGCCGCAGAAAATCGAACAGTTCGAGCACATCGTCGTCCGGGGCAATCTGCCGCAGGAACTGCGCATCGAGCCCCAAACCGTCGCCGAGTCGCGCGCCGCGCTGCAAAATCCACGGGCCCGCGTCTTCGTCGTCTTTCTCGACACCGGCCACGTGGAGGTCGACGGGTCGCATCGCATTCGACAGCCTCTCATCGACACGTTGAACCGGCTGATCGGCGAGGACGACCTCGTCGCCCTGATGACGCCGGAGATGTCGGCGCTCGACCTCGCGTTCGCCCGAAAGACGACGACGATTGAAGGGCTTTTGACGCGGCACTGGCCGTGGGGCGAACGCGACCAGCTGATTCCAACCGATCCGGTCGAACAGAACTACGAAGCGTGCTTCGGGACTGCCCAGCAGAGCGCGGTGACGCGCGAGCTGATCGCGCGGCGACGCGAAAAGCAGACGATCGACGCGTTGCAGGATCTCGTCCGCTATCTGCGTGGCGCGCGCGAGGAGCGCAAAGCGGTCATCGTCATCACCGATGGCTGGGTCCTCTATACCCCGAGTGCCGTGCTTGCCAACACCGCGCCCGCATCGGGTCCAGGAGTCGGTCTCAATCCCGGCACCGGACGACTGCAGATCGGCGATGCCCACATGCCGGGCACGCCGCCCCAGAACGATTGCGGCCGCGATCTCATGTTCCTCGCGCAAATCGACGACGCGACAACCTACCGCGAGCTGCTGAACGAAGCCAACTACGCCAACACCTCGTTCTATCCGCTCGACCCCCGGGGCCTGCCGGTGTTCGACTCGCCGATTACCCAGCCCCTTCCGCTCGAAGCGGACGCGGCCGCGCTGAGGCAGCGCGCGACGAGCCTCCGCGCGCTGGCCGAAAGCACCGATGGGCTGGCCATGCTGGGCAACAACGACTTGAGCGCCAGCTTCAGGAGAATCGTTGCCGACCTGAGCTCGTACTACCTGCTCGGCTATTACTCGACGGTGCGGCTGGACGGGCGGTTTCATGCGATCACGGTGCATGTAAAGCGCGCCGGCGTCGAGGTGCGGGCGCGGCGCGGGTATCAGGCCGCCCCGGCCGAAGCGGCCGCCGCCGGATCGCGCACCGCGGCAAGGCGGGGGCCGGCCGCGACGATCGATGCCGAGGCGGCGGCGGTCACGGCGGCCATCGCGCCCCTGGCAGGCTACAGCCGCGAGGTGCCGCTGCGGACGCTGATGGCCGTGGGATGGACTGCCGCCGACGTGCCGGCGCCCTTCGTATCGATCGAAGGGGAGTTGAGCGGCGCGCGCGAGTTCGATGAGATGTGGCGAGGGGGGGCCGCCGTGACAATCGAACTGGCGGCCCAGGATGGACCCTCGCTGGCGAGCGCACGGGCGACCGTCGCGCCGGGCGCACACACGTTTCAGGTCGCTCTGTCACCGGCCTCGCCGGTCGCCCCTGGCGCCTACATCCTGCGCGTCGCGGCTCGACCGAGCGATGCCACGACGCCGACGCGTGACACCGCGCCGATCACCATCCCGCCACCCCCGCAAGGAACTGGCGCCATCTGGTTTCATCGCAGCCAGTCAACCGGCAATCGCGATGCGCCCACCGCCGACCTGCGTTTCCGCCGGGGTGACCAGGTGCGTGTCGAAGTGCCGACACACGCCGTCCAGGCGGGTACGGCCCGTCTGCTGGATCGGACCGGCAAACCGCTCGCTGTCCCCGTCACAGCTGCCGTACGGACCGAGCCCGATGGGTCGCGCTGGATGACCGCTCAGGTCGCCCTCGCCCCGCTCGCCGCCGGCGACTACGTCATCGCGCTGGCGGACGGAATCAGCCAGACGCTGGCAGCCTTTCGCGTGATGAACAATTGATGATCGTCAGCCGCCGACGGTGAAGCTGAACGTATACGGTTGCAGCGGCTGACCGTCGGTTCCGTGGATGTCGCCATCCAAATCGATCTTCACGGTTCGGAAGCGTTCGAGCGGCCGTGCGAACTTGATTTCCGCGACGCGCGTCCCGGGGGAGGACTGGACTGTAAAGTCGATCTTCGGGGTGTCCGGCTCCCCGCGCAGCGCGCTCTCGGCAGCGAGATACTGCACATGGAGATGACTCTTCACCGTCGCCGGATCGAGGTCCCGTGAGAACTGGATCCTGACGCTCGTCGTCGTTGCCACGTCGGTCTCGTCGGCGGTCGGCGCGCTGAAGATGACCTCGGGCGGTGGGCCGGCCGCCACGTGGATCGGCTCCTCGGTCGCGGTCGGTTCGGTGGGCGGCGTGGCGAACTTCAACGTCCCGGCCTCGGCGTCGATCCACTGCAAGCCATGCCCTTCCCGCACGGTGCCGCTGACTTCGAGCCAGCGGTTCGTATCGATGCGCGCCTCCAGGCCCAGTTCAACGTCCTTGCCGCTCGAATCCTTGACCCGGGGCCGCATGTTGACCACCCAGACTGCGGCATCGACCGATCGAAGCACGAAGTCATAGCGCCCCTTGCCGGGAGCATCCGGGAGATCGCCCAGCAGATTGCGCCCCGAGAATTGCCCCGTGATCGTGATCTTCTGGTCGAGATACCGGTCCGGGTTCAGCACAACCGCGCGGATCGATGGCGCCGCCGGCGTCTGCGCCGGCGTGACCGATGACGCGATGATGGCGGTGACTTCGCCCGGCTTCGGCCAGGGCGCGTCCGGATTCATATGGAATGTCGACCGGAGGTCGATGGTGCTCAGACGTGGATCCTCCGGCTTCATCCGTCCGAGGTCCCAGAACTCGCCCCGGATTTCGTCGATGCCGTCGGGGGCATTGCCTTTGCTGATGAGATGGATGGATCCGGCCTCGCTCGACACGCGAAGTTCGTCCTTCTCGACCCCGACCTTGCCGACGAGCACGATCGGACGTCCGGCATAGTAGGTGGAATACGCGAGCAGAGCGGCGATGTTGGTTGCGCGACGGCTCGCGGGTTGCGCGGATGCGCTGGTGACGGCCCCCAACACGAGAATCACGCGACACAGTTGGGAACGCCACCCGCGCCTCACAGAACCCTCCGCTGCGCCGCGCGCGCCAGCACGGCGCCGAGTGCAATAAACAGCAACGCGCTCGCCACGTACCCGCTCGCACCCTCGTGGAGCCACGGCAGCCACGTCCCGATGGATTGCGGACCGGCAATGTGCCCCGTGCCAACGAGAATCGCATACAGGATCCCGCACAGCGATCCGCCGGCGATCAGTCCCGAGCTGAACAGCGTGCCGGCGCCGATCTCCGATTCCTCCCGCATCCCGGTCTTGCGCTCTACAAACGCCCGCACGAGCCCGCCCGCGAAAATCGGGGCGGTCGTCGCAATGGGCAAGTAGGAGCCCACGGCGAACGACAGCGAGCGGATGCCGCACAGCTCGAGCGTCACCGAGATGAAGACGCCCACCAGGACGAGACCCCACGGCAGGTTTTGACTCAGCAGCCCCTTGATGATGGTTGCCATCAGGGTGGCCTGTGGCGCCGGAATGGCCGGCGTGCCGATCCCGAAGACCCGATGCAGATATATCGTCGTCAGCCCGATGACCGACGCCGAGGTGACGACGCCGACGATCAAGCCGATCTGCTGGTACACCGGGGTCGCACCGACCAGATACCCGGTCTTCAGATCCTGAGACGTGCCGCCGGCGTTGGCGGCCGCGATACAGACGACGGCGCCGATGCAAATGGCCATGGGCGCATAGGCGTCGCCGGTCCACCCCAGCGCGACAAAGAGTACGCAGGTCAGGATCAGGGTGGCGATCGTCATGCCTGAGATCGGGTTCGACGACGTGCCGATGAGACCCGTGATGCGTGAGGAGACCGTCACGAACAGAAATCCAAAGATGATGACCAGAATCGCCGCGAGGGGATTGCCCTGCGTCGGCATCTTCGGCGCCACTGCCAGAAAAATCGCCAGCACAGCCGATCCCGCGAGGACGAAGATGGTCGGAATGTCGCGCTCCGTACGGATACGTGCCGCGGTGCCGGCGCCGCCGCCGAAGTCCTTCAGCCCCTCGCGGGCTGAGGCGACGATGGTGGGCAGTGTCCGGCCGAGCGTGATCAGCCCCGCTGCAAGGACCGCGCCTGCGCCGATGTAGCGGATATAGGCGCTCCACAGCTGTGCGGCGTTCATCTCGGAGATCGTGAACGGCAGGCCGGTCGCGGGGTTGTTGGCGTAGTTGGGGTGAATCGGCGGAAAGGGAACGGTGATGTAGTTGCCGAGGATCGTCAGCAGCGGAAGCAGCACCAGCCACGAGAGGACGCCGCCGGCGAACATCGTGCCGGCGATGCGGGGTCCGATCACGTAGCCGACACCCATGTACTCCGGCGAGATGTCGATGTTGAGCGTCGCGTTCGGGAACTGCGTACCGCGCGGCGTGGAGTAGTCGAGCTCGGTCAGGAACAGATTGAAGATCCACGGCAGCGCCTTCCACAGAGCGCCGATCCCGACGCCGCTGAAGACCATCGAGGCGAGCTGGCCCCCGCGCTCGCCGGCGACGAGCACGTCGGCGCAGGCGGTGCCTTCCGGATAGGGCAGGACGCCATGCTCCTTCACAATCAGGGCGCGCCGCAGCGGCACCATCATGAGCGTGCCCAGGATGCCCCCGGCAAACGCAAGCATGGCGATCTGGAAATAGCTGAAATACGCGGGTCCGTTCGGCGTCAGAAAGATCAACGCCGGGATCGTGAAGACGACGCCGCCGGCGACCGACTCGCCCGCCGATCCGATCGTCTGGACGATGTTGTTCTCGAGAATCGTGGAGCCGCCCAGCCGCTTGAGCACCGAGATCGCAAGGACCGCAATCGGGATCGACGCACTGACGGTGAGTCCGGCGCGCAGACCGAGGTACACCGTCGAGGCGCCGAACAGCAGCCCGAACAGGATGCCGATGACGATCGCCTTGCCGGTGAATTCCGGCGGGGATTGCGTCGGCGGCACGTAGGGCTGAAAGGCGGTGCTCGGCTGCGGCGCGGCAGTGGCCATATCAGCCGGATATTAGCATTTGCTAGAATCTCTTCTTGCTTGTGAAAGCATCGAACAAAGGGATCGGCAGGCCCGCTGCCGGCAAACAGACGGTCGATCAGGTTTCCGAGCTCACGACCAATCGCCTTTCCGTTTACCTGCGCTGTTTGAACACGCTGGAGAATGCCGGCGTCCGGACCATCTCGTCCCAGTCGCTCGCGGAACAGTTTCATTTGAACGCCGCGCAGATCCGGAAGGATCTGGCCTACTTCGGCGAATTCGGGGTGCGCGGCGTCGGCTACTACGTGCGCGATCTCAAGCGGCACCTGCGGCAGATCCTCGGGCTCGACCGCAAGCTGCGCGTCGGCATCATGGGGGCCGGCAACCTGGGCCTCGCGCTGGCCGATTATCCGGGCTTCAAACTCGAAGGCTTCGAAATCGCGGCGCTCTTCGACAGCCAGCGCGAGAAAGTCGGCCTCCAGTCGCGCGGCGGCGTGCCGATCCACGATATTCACGACCTGAAGAAGATCGCCCGCCGTGACGGCATTCGCATCGCCGTGATCGCGGTGCCGGCGTTCGCCGCTCAGCAGGTCCTGAACCTTGTCGTGGCCGCCGGCATCAAGGCCGTGCTGAACTTCTCGCCGGGCACGATGCAGGTGCCCGATGACGTCAAGCTGAAGAGCGTCGACCTGACGGTGTCGCTCGAAAGCCTGTCGTTCTTCCTGGCACAGGGCAATGGCGACACGTAAGCGTCTCTCGCACGTCGACGCGCAGGGCCGCGTCAAGATGGTCGACGTCGGCGACAAGCCGGTCACCTCGCGTGAAGCGATCGCGCGCGGCTCGATCGCCATGTCTCCCACCGCGCGGCGGCTCATCCGATCGGGCCAGGTCAAGAAAGGCGATCCGTTGCAGACGGCGCGCCTGGCCGGCATTCTGGCGGCGAAGCGGACGGCGTCGCTGATTCCGCTGTGTCACACCGTGCCGCTGTCGGCCGTCGATGTCGCGTTGACCGCCACGCCGCGCGGGTACGACATCGAAGCGCGCGTGCGCACGCGCGCGCAGACCGGTGTCGAAATGGAGGCGCTGACCGCCGTCGCCGTCGCCGCGTTGACGATTTACGACATGGTCAAGGCGGTCGACCGCACAATGGTCATCGGCCAGATCGCCGTGATGCTCAAGAGCGGCGGCCGGTCGGGCACCTACCGGCGCGTCGGAACGCGCGTGCGATAATCGGCGGCAATGAGGCTGCTGGCAATGTCGATCGCCGCCACGCTGTTTCTGGCCGGTCAATCGCCGGTCGGCGGCAGTCTGCCCATGTACACGTATCAGATCGTGCGCAGCTATCCGCACGACCCCAACGCGTTCACGCAGGGGCTGCAGTTCGTCGATGGTGTCCTCTACGAGGGCACCGGCCTCAACGGTCGGTCGTCGATCCGCAGGGTCGCGCTGGAGACCGGCCAAGTTCTTCAGCAGCGGGCTGTTTCGCCCGAGTATTTTGGCGAAGGCATTACCGTCTGGAAGAACGATTTGTTCGAGCTCACCTGGCAGAGCCACGTCGCGTTTGTCTATGACAAGACCACGTTCGAGCCGAAGAAGCGCTTCGCCTATCCGGGCGAAGGCTGGGGGCTGACCTCCGACGGCACCAACCTGATCATGAGCGACGGCACCGAGGAACTGCGCATCCTCGACCCGCTGACGTTCGCCGAGAAACGGCGCCTCCGGGTGACCGCCGCCGGCGCGCCGCTGAAGAACCTGAACGAGCTCGAGTACGTGAAGGGCGAGATCCTCGCGAATATCTGGCAAACGGACTACGTCGCGCGGATCGCGCCGGACAGCGGCCGCGTCACCGCGTACATCGATTTGCGAGGGCTGCTGACACCCGCCGAGCGCGCCAAAACCGACGTCCTCAACGGCATCGCCTACGACCCGGCGCGCGATCGGTTGTTCGTGACGGGCAAGCTCTGGCCGCGACTCTTCGAAATCAAGCTGATCGCGCGCCCGTAGCCTCCGACAACGCGATCTGCTCGAAGAGGACCCCCTCGTCGGCCTGCGTGCCGCGTTTGAGGACGGCGGTCCGGCCGCCGAGCGGCCGAGGATACAACGGCGTATTTGGCTCGCCGCCGCCGGTCGCGGCCGTGGTCAGGTAGACATCATCGATCAGACCCGCATCGATCAGCTGACCCGCCAGCGAGCGGCCGCCAATGCATGACACCCGCTCGATCCCGAGGTCGCGGACGCGGCGCAATGCGGCGACGAGCCCCGCTGGCGCCTCCATGACGACCGGCGTAATCCAGGGGTGGGACGCGAGGTCGTCACGCATGAGCGCGACCCCGGCCGGCGTGGTCATCAACACAACGCGAAGATCCGGCACGTTGAACATCAGGGACTCCCGGATGCGCACTCCCCGGCGCGTCGCGATCATCTGCACCGGATGACGCGGCAGCCCGAGCGACTGCCGGAGCTTGACCAGCTCCGGATGCCAGACCGACAGGACCAGCGTGCTGCCGCGCACGGTCTGCGCGCCGGCCAGGACCGCGTCGGCCGCAACGCGCGACAGGCCCTCATAGATCAGGTGCTGGTCCGCCGTGCCGCCGCCGAGCGTCGATGGGTTCGCGGCGCCCGTATTGCCGTCCTTCGACTGGACAAACACCAGGGACGTCGACGGGAGACCGTGGGCCGATCGGGAGACGAAAAAATCGCCGTCGAACAGGCGGCGCGTCCACGCATTGCCAACCGCAACGGCGCCCGGCGCCGGCGCTTCAATCGCCGTGGTGAGCGGAAAAATGGTCGCCTGCGCAGCCTGCCACTCCTTCGTCGCGACGAACGCGGCGAAATCGATCATGTCGCCGGCGGCGGTTCGATATGGATGATGGCGTCTGCGATCTGCGGGAACCGCGCGATCAGCCGATCCTTGACCACGTGCGACAGCGCATGCGCGTCGACGAGCGGCATCGCGGCGGGCAGCCACACGTGCATGTCGAGGAAGACGTGGTCAGACGATCCGCGCGTGCGGATGTGATGGCAGCCGAGTACGCCCGGGACGCTCATCACGACCCGCTCGAGATCCGACTGGTCCATGACGATGCGGTCGCTGAGGATTTTGGTGGTCGCCGCGGCCACCTGGAACCCCGCGTACGCGATGAAGGCGGCGACGATCAGGGCGGCGATCGGGTCCAGGATCGGCCAACCGGCGCGTGCGCCGACGAGGGCCGCGACGACCGTCAGCGACGACCACACGTCGCCGCGGGTCTGCATGGCATCGGCCATGAGGACTTCGCTGCTCAGGCGTGCGGCGGCCCGCGATTCGTAGTCGATGACGAACAGGTTGACGCCAATCGTTCCGAGCATGATCGCGAAGCTCGCGTACCCGATCGTGTGCGGGACGGTACGCCCGGCCAGGTGATTGAAGGCGTTGCGCAGCACTTCGACCACCACCAGCAGCAGGAACAGCGTCACCGCCGCCGCGGCGACCGTTTCGTACTTGCGATGACCGTAGGGATGGTCGGCGTCGGGCGGCAGGCGCGCCGCGCGGACGCCAATGAGGCCGACCAGGTTGGAGGCCGCGTCGGTGAGCGAGTGGAACCCGTCGGAGAGCACGCTGATCGCGCCGCTCGCGTATCCGAACGCGATCTTGGCCACGGCGATGATCAGGTTCACGAACAGGACGCGCGTGAGGACGCGCGAGACGTCGGCGTACCTAGAAGACTCGCGCATTCGGAACCGGCCACCAGCGAAGCTGGACTTTGCCGATGATGTACTTCTTCGGCACCATCCCCCAGTGGCGGCTGTCCGAGCTGTTGTTGCGATGATCGCCCATGACGAAGTAGTAGCCCTCGGGGATCACCTGCGGCCCCCAGTCATCGTGGCTCCGGTATTCCGCCGGCACGTAGTCGTCCTTCAGCGGAATGTCGTTCACGTAGACGCGGCCGTCCACAATCCGCACGGTATCGCCTTCCTCCGCGATGACCCGTTTGACAAACGACTTGTCCGGATTGAGCGGGTAGTAGAGCATCACGATGTCGCCGCGGCGCGGATCGCTGATGCGGTAGACCAGCTTGTTGACGACGAGTCGATCCTGGTCCTCGAGCGTCGGCGCCATGCTCAGACCTTCGACCCGGGCGATTTGGAACCCGAAGGTCACGATCAGAATCGCGTACACCGCCGCCGAGATCAGGGTTTTTACCCACGCGACGAGCTCCTCTTTCACCTGGGCGAGGCGGATGCCCGGGCTCGTCACGCGAAGGTCGGGTGCGCCGGCAATCGGCGGCTGAGGGTCGTCGGCCGCGTCGGGCAGATCGGGCGGCGCCGCGCCCGCGCCTGCCGGTAACGGCATCAGAGCTTCAGATACTCTCTCAATCGTCGCGTCTGAGTCCGGCTGACCGGAATTTCCGTCGACTTCTCGTCTTTCATCCGCAGGATGTAATTCCGACTGAACCAAGGGACGATCTCCTTGATCTTGTTGATATTCACCAGATGGGATCGATGCACGCGCCAGAACACGCTCGGGTCCAGCCGTTCGTGGAGGTCGTCGAGCGTCCGGTAGTTCGACTTGCCCGTGTGCTGGTTGGTGACGACCACGATTCCGTCGTCGTTGAGCGACGCGAACACGATCTCCTCCGCCTGAACGAGCATGAAGCGTTCGCCGACTTTGATCGCAAGGCGCTCGCGGCGTCCCTGCC
>JBPYEE010000050.1:0-11602 GCA_051985095.1 Vicinamibacterales bacterium
CGTGACGCAATGCGCGCAAGTCAGGTACCCGCACGTTTTTCTACGGAAATTCGCGCAACTGGGCGACCGCCGGTTACAGGACGGTCACCTGACTTTCAAGACGCGTTGCAAGGTCGTGCGCAGTGGCGGGAAATTTAAGCCGGGGTCTTCGGCTCTCGGGAGGGGCAGGCCACGACAACTGCGGCGTGGTCGCGCCACGACCACGAGCTGTTCTTGATGCGGCGGATGAACGCATGGCCGTAATCGCGGATTCGGGGCAGGACTTCACAGGATGCGGAACCAGTCGATCATCGCAGGACCGGTAGCGCCGTTTTCCGCAAGTTGAAGTGGATGATCGGCGCGTTGTTCATCGCATTGCCGGTCCCGAATCGCAGAACCGGCAGGGTGGAGGCTTCAATTTACTTCGTTGGCGGCGACGAGGTTCTCCATGGTCCGGCCATGCTGGACCGAGATGACGAGCCATACGATCGAGATGGAGATCGCCGATCCGGCGAGAATGAGATCAAGCCACGGACGCCCGCTGTGTTGGACATTCGAATGATGTTCCGACTCGATCATGTCGCAATTGATAACGCCAGCAGAACTCCCACTGGGCATCAGGCGGGCGTCTGTCTCTCCGGCCGAAACATGTCTGCGCGGTGTCGAGAAACGTGCCCGTCAAACCTCGCCGAATGGCGGGCGCTCAAACGGCGCGGCGTTCAACATGAGATGATTCGATTGCGAGTCCATGGCCACCTGGCGCGTCGCGCTTGCCAACATCCGCATCGCCTCGACCCCTGAGGAGTCGATAACCCTCGCGACGGCGGCAATCGTCGAGGCGGCCCGTCAAGGGGCGCAGGTGATCTGCTTCCCGGAGTGCTACGTGCCCGGGTATCGATGGCCGGGAGCGGCTGCTGCAGCCCCCGACGCGGCGTTTCTCGAGCGTGCCTGGTCTGTTGTGGCCGAGTCTGCGCGCCAAGCTCGTATGACCGTCGTCCTCGGCACTGAGCGAGTGACGACGCGAGGTCTCCTGATCGGCGCGCTGGTGATTGGTACTGACGGACGCGTTGCGGGATGGCAGGACAAGGTGCAAATCGATCCGTCAGAGGAGGCGACGTACGCGGCCGGCATCGGCCGACGCGTCTTCCAGGCCGGGTCGGTGACCTTTGGCGTCGCCATCTGCCACGAAGGGTGGCGGTACCCTGAGACCGTCAGGTGGGCCGCGAGGCGCGGCGCCCAGGTCGTATTCCACCCCCACGCCCACGTGGCGGAGCCGGGCAGCTATCGTCCGCGGGCGTTTGCGGATCCGGCTAACACGTTTCACGAGAAGGCCCTGTTGTGTCGCGCCGCGGAGAACACGTGCTTCTTCGCGTCCGTGAACTGTGCCAGTGAAGGATCCGGCACAACCTCGGCGGTGATTCGACCTGACGGCTCGGTGCAGTGCTATCAACCGTACGGCCGCGAAGGGCTGCTCATCGCTGACCTCGACTTAGACCTCGCAACACTGGGCCTCGCTGCGCGCTGCCGGACATCGCCCTAGGCCGCGCGTTGGGCGCCGCTGGTCGCGAGCTGCGACCCCGATCCCTGGGTTCTACCGACCGCACTCGCTTTCGCCCAGAATCCCGTGTGCGCGACGATACTGCCCGAGGGCCGGCTACAGCGCATAGGACCCCAGGAGCAAGCGCCGACGTCTGCTGACGCCAATGTCGGCCCGGCAGCAACCCGAAGCGACCGTCAAGCGCTGGTGGTGAGTCGAGGTGGTTCGATCCGTCCGAGCTACGGGCAGCGGCCGTTGTGGCCCACGAAGATGTGCGGTACCAGGCGATAGAATGCGGGCCATGCGAACACCGATCCTTTTGCTACTGGGCGTCTTCATCGCCCCGGCAGCCGCGCGAGCGCAGGTCGCATCGTCCACGACCTGCGACATGGCGGGTATCGGATCGGCGAAGCTGACCGCAGACGCCGGGGCAGCGACGATCGTCGATGTTTCAAACGGAACAACTGGCCAAGGCGCGCGTACCGTGTCGTACTGTCTTGTCAAAGTCCGGTTGCCCGAGGCGATCAACATCTGGGTCGGCCTGCCGATGGGCGGCGCCTGGAACGGACGGCTGCAGTCGGTGGGCGGTGGCGGCTACGCCGGGAGCGCGACGATCCCCGAGACCGCGATCGCAGCGGGCTATGTCGGCGTCACCACCGACACAGGCCACAGCGGACGCTCAGGTGCGTTCGGCATGCTCGAACCGGGCAAGCCGAACACGTCGCTGCAGATCGACTTCGCGTATCGTTCAGAACATCTGATGGCCGTCATCGGACGCGAGCTCACCCAGGCGTTCTACGGCCAGGCGCCGACGTTTACTTACTGGAACGGCTGCTCGACGGGCGGACGTCAGGGCCTGATGATGGCGCAGCGGTTTCCCGACGATTACGACGGCATCATTGCCGGCGCGCCCGCGATCCACTGGGATCGATTCCAGGCCGCGCAGATCTGGCCGCAGATGGTGATGCGGATCGAGGTCGGCCGTGCGATTCCCATCGAGAAGTTGACGCAGGCTACCAACGCCGCGGTCGCCGCCTGCGACGCACAGGACGGCGTCGTCGATCGCGTCATCGACGATCCGCGGACGTGTCGCTTCGACGCGCGCGAGCTCGTCTGCGCGGCCGGCAGTCGGAGCGGCGAATGTCTGACGGAACAAGAGGCCGCCGCAATCAACCGGATCTGGGAGGGCCCGATCGTCGACGGCAAGCGGCTGTGGTACGCCCCGGAGCGCGGCGCCGTGCTGAATGGGCTCGCCGGGCCGTCCCCCTTTCCGATCTCGGTGGATCAGCCGCGCTACTGGGTGTACTTCGATCCGGCCTGGAACTGGCAAACGCTGGACTACGGCAACTACGCTGCCTTCTTCAATCGAACCGTGACACAGGTTGGCCCCCTGATGGCGACCGACAACCCGGATCTGTTGCGCTTCCGCGATCGCGGCGGCAAGGTGATCCTCTGGCATGGCTGGGCCGACCAACTCATCATGCCGCAGGGTACGATCGACTACTACGATCGCGTCGTGAAGGCACTTGGGGGCTCCGAGGTCGCGCGGCGCACTGCGCGCCTCTTTATGGCGCCGGGCGTTGCTCATTGCGGCGGCGGCGAAGGCCCGGCGCCCCAAGATCTGATCGGCGCAATCGTGAAGTGGGTCGAGCGCGGCGAGGCGCCCGACACGGTCGCTGCCGCACGGGTGTTGCCCGACGGAACAACGCGAACGCGCCCGCTGTGCCCGTATCCGCAGCGCGCTGTCTGGAAGGGAACGGGCAGTACAGCCGATGCCGCCAACTTCGTGTGCCGTTCCCCGCAGGACTAACAACCAGCTGGTCCGGTCCCAGCGTTCAGAGGCACGTGAACGGTGCGAGACATGGGCGAGGTGCGGGAAGCTGCGCTAACGGCAGCGCAACGCGGCCACCCTCTGGCCCGGGCCGACGTTTTCTGCTTGAGCGAGCAACCCTCTGACGAGTTGGTGGTGCCTCGGTCGAACTTACGCCACCGAGTCTTGTCCATCTCGACGTTCACGCACGCACCTTTCGGGGGCACGACATGTCCGGACCCAGCGATCGTTATTCAGGCGAGGCGCTGACACCGTCTGCGTTTGTCAACGGCCCCGGCTTGCAGGGGGTGCGTACGCCCGCCTACACTCGGCTTGGAACAAAACTTGGACTGCTCTGTCGACGCCTGGAAGGACTCCAATGGGATTTGACGCAGCGACACGTCGAGGGCATCTTCGCGCACACCGATCACTGGTGAGCGGCCGGGCGCGCTTTGTCGTTGCGGCCGTCTGGTTCGTCGCCCTCTGCCTGTCGCCGACGGCGCAGCCGATCTTCAGCGGCACGGACGTTTTTTCGCTGGATGAGTTCGCCGCCCGGCGCACGAGGGTTATCGATCGCGTGGGCGACGCGGTTGCGGTCCTGCTCGGCGCCACCGAGCGCCCCGGCGAGCAGCCGTTCCGCCAGAACAATCAGTTTTTCTATCTGACCGGTGTCGCGCAGTCGCGCGCGATCGTCGCCATCGATGGTCGATCCAGGCGGACGACATTGTTTCTGCCGCCCTACGACGAACGACGCGAACAGCGCATGTTCGGACCGGCGCTGCATCCGGGAGGCGAGGCTGCACGTGCAACGGGTGTCGATGCCGTGCTGGCACGCGACGACTTCGCTGGATTTGTCGCGGAGCTGGCACGCGACCGCCGCACCATCTATACGCCGTTCCGCGCCGAGGTGCTCGGTGAAGCGTCAGCGTCCGATGCTGCTTCGCTGGCGCAGGCAAACACGCAGGACCCATGGGACGGCCGCCCGTCACGAGAGGAGGCGTTCATCGCGAAGCTGAGAGCGGCGGCGCCGGGGTGCGAAATCCACGATCTCGATCCGATCGTCGATGCGCTCCGCGTCGTCAAGAGCCCACGCGAGATCGCCGTCATTCGCGAAGCCACTCGCATCACGGGGTTGGCGATTCTCGAAGCGATGCGCGATGCGGCACCCGGCCGGTTCGAGTACGAGCTGCAGGCGGACGCCGAGTTCATATTCAAGAAGTACGGCGCCTATGGCCCCTCGTATTTCGCACTGATCGCCACCGGCCCGAACACCTGGTACTCGCACTATCACAAGAACACCGCCGCTCTGCAAGACGGCGATCTGGTGCAGTTCGACTACGCGCCCGATTACAAGTACTACCAGTCTGACGTGACACGCGTCTTTCCGGCGAATGGCGTGTTCACCGCGCGGCAGCGCGAGATGTACTCGATCTATCTCGAGCTGTATCGGGCACTGATGACGTCGATCGCGGTCCACACGGCACCGCGCGACATCATCGCGAGGGCGGTCGAAAAGATGGACGGGATCTTGGGGCGATTTCCCTTCACCGATGCGCGCATCAAAGCGGCGGCGACGGCATTCGTCGATCGATATCGCACCAGCGCCGCGACGAGCCTGGGCCACTCGGTCGGCATGGAAGTGCACGACGTCGGCGGCGCCACGCCGACGCTCGAGCCTGGACAGGTGTTCACGATCGAGCCGGCGATGCAGATTCCCGAGGAGCACATCGGGATCCGCCTCGAGGACATGATCCTCATCACCGAAACCGGCTACGAAAACCTCTCGGCGGGGGTGCCGATCGAGATCGATGCAATCGAGCAGGAGATGAAGCGGCCCGGTGTGCAAAAACGGCATGGCGTTCCGGCAGGCGCCGCCGCTGTCGAGCAGACGACGCCCGGCACGAAGCCGGCGCCGGAACTGGTCGTGCGGTTCGATGGCCTGGGCACCGGGTTCACGGGACCCCAAGGGACGGCCGCGTTCCGCAATCCCTCCGATAACAGTCTCGCGGTCGGCCCTGATCACGTCGTGCAGACGGTGAATTCGCGAATCGCGGTGTTCAGCAAGAGCGGCCAGGTGTTATACGGGCCGGCGCCCACCAACACGGTGTTCAGAGGGTTTGGCGGCCCGTGCGAGGCGCACAACAACGGCGACGCCGTCGTCCGTTACGATCAGCTCGCGCGCCGCTGGCTGATCGTGATGCCGGTGTTCGTGCGTGGACCCAGTCGCCCAGACCAGCCCGGCCCGTGGAAGAGCGGCGCGGCGGCCTATATCAGCCGGCCAGGACGACCCGATCAGCCCGGCCCCGCCATGGCGCTCGCGCAAAGCGCGCCGGAACAACCGTCGCGTGCCGCCTCGCCGGCGGCAGACGCGCAGGGGCCGTATTCGATTTGCTATGCAGTCAGCACGGGACCAGATCCGCTCGGCGCGTACTTCCGCTATGAATTCCTGCGGCCGCTGTTTCCCGACTATCCGCGTCCGGCGATCTGGTCTGACGGCTATTACGTCGCGACCAGCACCGGCGACAACAGGATCGCTGACGCCGTCGCCACTCAAAAACACGCGTGCGTCGTCGATCGCGCGAAGATGTTGAGAGGCGAAGCGGCGACCGAGCAGTGCATCGTGATCGAGAACGTCAACTTCCTGAACCACGCCGACATCGACGGCACTGCGCTTCCGCCGGACGGCGCGCCGAACATCATGATGGCGGCGGGCGGCACCCAACTGGACAGCGGCTTCGAGGCCGACACGTTGGACGTCTGGCAGTTTCATGTCGACTGGCAACAGCCGTCGAACACGAAGATCACCGGCCCGCAGAAAATTCGCGTGGCACCGTATCACTACTTGTGCGACGGCCAGCTGACGAACTGCGTTCCGCAGCCGCGCAGTGAGCGCCGGCTCGATGCGCAGGGCGACAAGATCATGCCGCGGCTCGTCTACCGGCGGATTCGCGATCAGGAGTCGCTGGTCGCGGTGCACTCGGTGAACACGTCGGCGGGCGGCGGTGGCGTACGCTGGTACGAGTTCCAAATCGACCGGCGTCGTGAGGTGCATCTGCACCAGCAGGGTACCTACGCCCCAGACCGGTTCTTCCGGTGGATGGCGAGTCCGGCCATCGATCAGGCCGGCAACATCGGAATCGGGTACTCGTTTGGTGGCGGACCACATTTCGCCGGGCAGCGTTTCGCCGCGCGGCTCGCCGGCGATCCCTCCGGCGTGCTGACAAGCCGCGAAGCGATCCTGGTCGACGGCGAGGCCCCGCAGAACGCGTTGCGGTGGGAGGACTACACGCAGACGGCAATCGACCCAAGCGACGACTGCACGTTCTGGTATGTCGGAGACTACCTTCGCGAAGGCAGCGAAACCTACGGCAGCAAGATCGGTGCGTTCCGCCTGCCCGGCTGCCGCCGGTGATGAGGCGGGTCCCAACCTCTGCGACACCGATCGCGGCTCGCCGATGAGCGCCGCGGCTTTTTCCGATTGGCGCAGCCAGAAACCGTCGGTACAATCCGACCGCGGAGGTCAATCGATCGCAGACGTGACACGCCTCCGGCACCGCACCGCGATCGGCGCCTGCCTCATCGCGCTGGTGGCGTCGACGCCGCCTCTTGCGGATGCCGCGCTGCAGGTACAACGTGCCCGTCCGGCGAACGGGCTCGAGCCGATCACCTACACGGTTCGCATCCCGGATCCCGAGTCGCATTATCTCGAGGTTGAAGCCTCGGTGCCGACCGAGGGCCGTACGTCGATCGAGCTGATGATGCCGACGTGGTCGCCCGGCTACTATCGCATCGAACAGTACGTCGAGCAGCTCGATCGTTTCGTGGTCCGTGACAGCGCCGGTCGGACCCTGGTGGTCGAGCAGCCACAGGCGAATCGCTGGCGCGTCCAGACCGGCGGTGATCGCACGATTGAGCTGTCGTATCGCGTGTTCTGCAATCAGCGATCGGTCACGACAAACTATGTCGGTGGCGACTACGCGGTGGTTAACGGCGCGCCGACCTTCATCACCCTGGTGGGATCGCCACCGCGTCCGCACGACCTGCGTCTCGAGCTGCCGCAGCACTGGAGCCGCGCAATGACGGGCCTCGAGGATGCACCCGATCGTCTACCCAATCACTTTCGGGCAACAGACTATGAAACCCTCGTTGACTCGCCGATCCTCGCGGGCAACCCGATCGTCCGGGAGTTTCGCGTCGCCGACGTTCCGCACTATGTCGTGGCCGTCGGCGAAATCGACGGGTGGGATGCTGACGCGGCCGCGCGTGACCTCGCGCGGTACGTCGACGAAGTACGCCGGTTCTGGGGGACCCTGCCCTACGCCAAGTACGACTTCCTCCTCCCGTTCCGGCGGGGTGGCGGCGGTCTCGAGCACAGGAACTCGACACTGTCGACGGTCGCGGCGCGGCCGGGCACGCCGTGGCCTGCGATCGGCCTGCTCGCGCACGAATACTTTCACCTGTTCAACGTGAAGCGGCTGCGGCCGATCGAGCTCGGGCCCTTCGACCTGGAGCATCCGCCATCGACGCGGAGCCTCTGGATTGCGGAAGGCGTGACGTCGTACTACAGTGAGCTGCTCCTCGAACGCGCCGGGCTGCACACGCGCGAGGAGTACCTCCACTCGCTGTCGCGGACGATCGGCGACCTGCAGCGCACGCCCGGTCGCCTGCTGCAGTCGGTCGAGCAGTCGTCCCTGGACGTCTGGAACAACAGCAACTCCGGCGTAAATCCGAATGCGTCGACGGTGAGCTACTACACGAAAGGCCACGTGCTCGGTCTGCTGCTCGATGCGAAGATCCGGCGGGCCACCGAAGGCCGCCGCAGCCTCGACGACGTAATGCGGCGCGCGTACGAGCGGTTTGCTGGAAAGCGGGGGTATACGCCCGACGAGTTCCGCAGCGTCGCCGCGGCGATCGCCGGAATCGATCTCCGCGACTGGTTCCGTGCGAACGTCGCCTCGGCGCAGGAAATGCAGTATGACGATCTCCTCGAGTGGTTCGGATTCCGGTTCGTGGACGCGGCGCACGACGGGTCATGGACTCTCGAGATTCGGCCGGATCAGACGCCGACGCAGAAACGAAACCTGGAGACATGGCTGGCCGGCCGTGACAGATGAAGGAGTCCCCTATGCGTGTTTCGCGACGCACGTTCGTTCGAACAGCGCCGGCGGCCGCGGCGCTCGCCGCCCGCGCGACCCGCGCTGAAGCGCAGCCGCCCTCAGGCGACGTTCCGGCATCGATCCGCGCGCTCAAACCGTTTCCGGGCCGCGCCGTCGCGATCAGCGACGAGGAGCGGCGCGCGCGGATCGAGAAGGCGCGGCGGCTGATGCTGGACAACGGATTCGGCGCGATTGTGCTCGAGCCCGGCACGAGCATGACCTACTTCGCCAATGTGAAGTGGGGTGTAAGCGAGCGGCCGTTCCTGCTCGTCATCCCGGCAAAGGGCGAGCTCGCGTACGTGACGCCGGGGTTCGAAGAACTGCGCGCGCGCGAGATCACGACGTTCACCAACGATGTCCGCGTCTGGCAGGAAGATGAGGACTGGGGTGCGGTCGTCGCCGGCATCCTGAAGGATCGCCGCGTCACCGGCAAGATTGGGATTGAGGAACGGGTGCGCTACTTCATTGCCGATGGATTGCGGGCCGCGTCGCCGCACGCGGAGTTCGCGCTCGCGACCCCGGTGACCGCCGGCTGCCGCGTCATCAAGTCACCGACGGAAATCGCCCTGCTACAGCGCGCGAACGACATCACCCTGGCCGCCTATCAGGCGGCGTTTCAAACCCTCCACGACGGCATGACCCAATTCGAATTTCAGCGCAACGTCCGCGCAGCGTTCGACGTACTCGGCGCGCCGGGGGGATCGGCGGGCGCCCAGTTCGGCAAGTACTCCGCTTTTCCGCATGGGAGCATCCAGCCGCAGCAGCTCCGCGAGGGTGACGTCGTCCTCGTGGACGGCGGCTGCAGCGTCGAAGGTTATCAATCCGACATCACGCGGACGACGGTCTTCGGCCGGCCGTCGAAGCGACAGATCGACGTCTGGAACCTGGAGAAGGCGGCGCAGGCCGCGGCGTTCAAGGCGGCGCAGATCGGCGCGACCTGCGAGACGGTCGACGCCGCGGCCCGCAAAGTGATCACCGACGCGGGCTTCGGTCCGGACTACAAGGTGCCCGGTCTGCCGCACCGGACCGGTCACGGCATCGGCATGGACGGTCACGAATGGACCAATTTCGTTCGCGGCAACAAGACGCGGATCGCGCCGGGGATGTGCTTTAGCGACGAGCCGATGATCGCCATCTACGGCGAATTCGGTGTCCGCCTCGAGGACTGCGTGCACATCACCGAGAATGGGCCGAAGTTTTTCACCGGACCGGCCGTCGCAATCGACCGGTTGTTCGGCTGAGGAGGCCGTGATGCGCATCGCACGGCGCGAATTCCTGAAGACCGCCTCTGCAGCGGCGGGAGGCTTGCGACTCGGCGCCGGGAGCCCGCGCCGCGCGCCGGCGGGCCAATCGGCCCCTTCGCGCGACGTTCGCATCTCGAGCGTCGCCTACACGCCGTCGGACTACCCGATTCGGCCGCAGCCGCACTTCGCGGTCACGCTGACCGATCGATTCTGGCAGCCTCGAGTCACGACGAATGCGCGTGTCACCATTCCGTTCGAGGTCAACAAGTTGAGCGAGCTCGACGACGGCTTCCGCGGCAACGTTCTCGAAGCGGCGATCCTTTCGCTGAAGACGCATGCGAATCCGGATCTGCAGGCCCGGGTCGACGCGCGGGTCGCGCAACTGAAGACCCGGCCGACGCGCACCAACACCGGCTTCGAGGTCGCCGTGACGCGATTCTTCACAGACGGGAAGCGCGATCTGCTCGATCCGGCCATCGCGACGGCGCAGGAGATCTACGACGACTTTCTCCAGAACAACCCGCCGTTCTCAGGGGGCGAGCGAGACGCGATCAACTGCCTGCAGCTCTATCGGGCGACGGGCGACCGCAAGCATCTCGACCTCGCGAAGCACTATCTGGACATCCGCGGTCTTGAGAACTCGGTCAACCGCAGTCGCCACAATCAATCGCACCAGCCGGTGCTCGAGCAGACCGAGGCGGTCGGCCATGCGGTGAACTGCGTGACGTTGCTCGTGTCATTAGTCGACGTCGGCGTCCTCACCGGACTGCGTGAGTACCTGACGGTCGCCGAGCGCATGTGGACCGATATCGTGACGCGGAAGATGTACGTGACGGGCGGGGTGGGAACGACGGGCAATGAGGGATTCGGCGAGCCCTTCGTGCTGCCGAACCTCTCGGCCTACGCCGAGACGTGTGCGGTGCTCATGTTCATCACGCTGAACCATCGCTTGTTCCTGGCGACCGGCGACAGCCGCTACATCGACGTGATGGAGCGCGGGATGTACAACAACGCACTCTCGGGCGTGTCGGCGAGCGGCGACCGGTTCTTTTACGTCAATCGGCTGGCGAGCGCAGGCGATGGCCGGGACACACGGTGGCAGCGGGCGTCGCTCGAGTGCTGCCCGCCGAACCTGGTACGTTTTCTCGCCGGCATGGCCAGCCTTGTTTATGCGCAGGATCGCAGCGGTGCGATCTTCGTGAACCTGTATGTGTCGAGCGAATCGTCATTCGTTGTCGCTGGTCGCACGCTCGCCCTGTCGATCGAGAGCGGGATGCCATGGGATGGACGCTCGAGGGTGCGGGTTACCTCGCGCGACCCGGTTCGCGCGGTAATCAAGCTGCGGATTCCGGGCTGGGCGCGGAATCGGCCGGTCCCCGGCACGCTTTACCGGTTCGAGGAGGCGATCGATCGTCGCGTGACGGTTCACACGAATGGCGTGCCCGTCGACATCCCGGTCGGCGATGACGGCTACATCTCGCTCGATCGCACCTGGGCGCGCGGCGACGTCGTCGATCTCGAATTCCCGATGGAGGTGCGCCGCGTCGTGGCTGATGATCGCGTTTGCGAGGCGCATCGTCGAACGGCTATTGAGCGCGGGCCGATCGTGTACTGCCTCGAGGCGCATGACGCCGCCGGGCCGGTTCTCGATCTCGCGCTCGATCGCCGTGGACCGTTGACGGCCGAGGCCGACGACGGGTTCTTCGGCGGCGCGACGATGGTGCGGGGCACGGCAGCCTCCGTGGGTCGCCCAACCGACATGAAACGCATCACGCTAATTCCCTACTGCCTCTGGGCGAATCGGGGCGCGGCGGAGATGACGGTCTGGTTGTCGACGTCAGGGTTCAGGGTGGGCGATGTCGGACCAGCCGGCGGC
>JBPYEE010000051.1:0-8584 GCA_051985095.1 Vicinamibacterales bacterium
CCATATGCACATGCGTGGCAAGGCGATGACGCTCGAGGCAATTCTCCTGAACAATACGACGCAGGTGTTGAGTTCCGTCGATCATTACGATTTCCACTGGCAGATTAACTACGTCTACGCCGACGATGCCGCGCCGCTGCTCCCTGCGGGAACGGTGCTGCATTTCATTGGGATACACGACAACACGTCGGCGAATAAGCGCAATCCAGATCCGGACATGTGGGTCGGCTTCGGTGAGCGAAGTGTTGACGACATGGACAAGCTCTGGATCGACGTGGTCTACCTCGACCAAGCCGAATTCGATCGGCTCGTCGCTGAGCGCAAGTCGAAGCAGGCACACATCTCGACTGATTTTCAGCAGCGGTAGAAGAGGAAAAGCATTGACGCGCCGCTTTTTCCGTTCCAACCTGTAAGCGAGGAAGGGCGTTCAGTCCCATCGCTCGGTCAAAACGATGAAAGCATCGATCTCGTTGCGCGTCAGCAGTAGTTGAGCAGTCCAACAAGGCGTTGTTGCAGATGGACGCGACCACCCCGGTCGTTGGCGCGTCCTCAATCGGCGTATTCCCCAGACCTTGATGATTCCTCTCACGACGACCGGCGAGAGAACCGGACCAGGCGGCCGCTTGAGGACACGGCCAAACCTGATCCGAGGTCAGAGACTGCCAAGAACGTACCTGAACTAAACGGCAAAACTCGCGCGCGAACGTGCAGAATGTCCTTGGAGAAAGCTCGGCTCACTGCCCTTTCTGTGCCCGATTTCGGCTACTTTGCACGCCGATGTGTCGGCCCGAACTGATCGACAATCCGTTTGGGCCGACATTGTCAGGTTATCTGCCCGAACTACACTGATGACAATTGGTCCGGCTACTGCCTTCTGGACCCCGCCGCACGAGCGGCAGAAGCATTTCGCCGTCAAACACAGCCATTCGATTTGTTGGACCACTCCCGTTGAACCAGGAACCCGCCGATGCGCTCCTCTGCATTGGGCGCCGACTCGCAGATGTCGCCGATCTCACCCTGATTCTTCTTGTCTTTAAACCAGTACCATCCTTGACCCGGTACCGGATCAGTGATTGCCTCGCACAGTTCGTGTGAACTCGTGAGCGTCAAAAAATCCAGCTGCCCGAGAACTCCGCCATCAGAAAGGCAAAAGGGCTCGACAGCGTAAGAGATATTCTTCCCTGCGACAACATTGTGGTAGCCGCCAAACTTCAGGCACGAGCTGTCTGTGCCAAGAGTCACCGACGTTCCCGGTGGAAGGTAAATGAAGTACACAATGTTTCCGTTCGGCTGTGGCATACTTGGTTCATTGCCAAGCCACTGTTGCAGCGTGGCTTGAATGGAAGAATCGTCAATTACGGATCCTGGACTGGTGCTGATGGTCTTGGTTCCGATCCATTTCCCCTGACCGATGGTTTTGCCAGGCACGCTATACTCAGCAAGCTGGTCGATTAGAGAACTCGTGACGATGAAATTAAAGAACTCGTTGAGCTTCCCAGCGAGTGTAACAAGCGCGGGTTGATCTTCCCAAGCGCCTCCCCAAAACACGGTGAACACCTCGACATTGGTCAGCAGCGCGCCGTTATAGTACGTCAGATGCGGGCTCTGTGTGTGGGCCATGCCGGCGAACCGTTCCGACCTGAAACGCCCAAGACGAATGACACGAAAGTCCTCATAGTTAGCCATCGCGCGCTCCAGTCAAGAAAAGAAAGTAACACCTTCCACAAGCGACTTGGGTGAACAATTACCGCACGTCTTATCAAGGTTCACTCGCGTTCGCCCTCACAGATCCGGCGAATGCATTTGGCTTCATATCGCTAGGACTGTTGCCGTTTCTCGCCACAGATCACTCGATTGGCTTTCCCGCGTGCTCGGGCCACTCCTGGTCCATTTCGCGAATTCACGATGTTCGAGTTACATGGTTTGTTGCGTTTTGGTCGCGCCGGCCGCTAATCTCTGCCACGTGACGGCCTCCCGAGAATCCGCCGCCCACTCCGGGATACGTTCGCCACGGACCCACAGTCCACGCCGCCATGGCTTGATAATGGCGCGCAAAAGAGCAAGGAACGGAATCACAATCAGAAAAGCCAAGAACCCAAATCCGAAACCGATCCAGGCGCCTCTCACATCGAGCGCGAGACCACGTCGGAACGCCACAAGAATCACAATCGCCTCCAGCACGTACAGTCCGGTCGACGACAGCCCTGGGTTTGGTCGATAACCCGCCAAGAAGACCGTCCAATGCGAAATTATGGTGTCGCTTACACGTGCTCCCAATACACCGCCTAAGGCCTTGATACAAACCGGCAAGGACAGGACCCCGAGGAATGGGAGCCACCCGGCATAGGCGATCAGGCCGAGCCCCCACTGGACGACAGCGAGTATCAGTGTAAAAAAGAGAACGCCAAGACCCCAAGGAAGTCTGAGACCAACGATGGCACCAAAGGCTCGAAAGAGAGGAAATGTCTCACCTCTCCATTCCTGCCACACGTGGATTCCGGTGAACAGAACGTCGCTGGCCAGAATCAGCACGAGCATCGGTGCGGAAGGACCAAAGCTTGAAATTCGACCAAACTGTTCCACAGACGAATTCATGATCAGTGTCCTTCCGGTGAAAACCACGCGTCGTTATAACGTTAACGGTCGCCGCATATCTCGAGGTGAGTTATGCGACGCGTTTCGATTCTGAATTGTGGCCCGTCGTCAGAAGGAATCCCAAACATGAACCGCGTCCTCAGATGAGTTGTCTGCCCGCGCTCGCCGCTGCGCAACCGACCGCCGATGCGGGACTTCAGTGGCGAACGCACCGAACCTGAATGGTTCGATGCGATTCGTTATCTCGGCCCCAACAGCAAGCCCGCCAGATACCAGCCGCAATTCATGTCCGGCGGGCTTGCGTTGCGGCGGGACGCGACAACTTTCGAGTCGGCCGATCAGATGAGCCCACCAGGGCAGTAGTCTGCGCCGGCATACTCGGTGTGAAGCGCTCCCTGAGGAATGGATGGTTTCGAAACGCCGACCGGCGTAGCAGCGGCAGCGGCTTCTACCGTTGCCGCTGCCGGAGCTATGTAGGGTGCGATCGTCGGGATAAACTTCGAATCCACGATCTTAAGGAACGCGGAGAAATGACCCATGTTCGTCGCCCCGCCGACCATCGGGTGTTTCTGGTTCGGCAGGTTCGTTACCGAAACGTCCAAACCTGTCGGAGGCACACGAATTGTCTGCCCGCCGACGTGCATCGTCAGCTCCTTGCCTAACGTTGGACACGCGTAACGGACTTTGTTGCTGAAGGCGCGGCGCATCAAGAGACCTGATGGACCAGTGCAGTTCCACACAGTGTCCAACCCGATAAAATCCGACGGTTCCAATGCAGAGATGCTTCCATGCTTCAAGGTGATGGAACACGAAAATTTGGCTTCGCTGCCGGCCTTAATCGCTTTCGCTCCGGAGAGAACACGTAAGTCGGGCACTCTCGAGAGTAGATGCCAACTCGGATCGCCCGCCGGAGGCGGGACCGTTTCATCGGGGATCGACCCATCAATCTTTTTCAGGTCGTCCTTGCCGGCCGGCGGCTCCGGTCCGGTCACCGCCAGACCCTTCAAGGAGATTTCCTTGCCGCCCATGGTCATCCGTGGCAGATGCGACGGAAGACCGACGGCTGGTCCGTCGACGAGATGCACAACCAAGGTGTGACCTTTGTCCTCAAAGAGGCATAAGCCCTCGAAATCGATCTGAAGCGCAGGTGTTCCGGTGGAATCGCCCGCCCCAGCAACGGTCGGTCCAGCAATCGCCATAAACTCCTCCAAGTCAAAGTGAAAGCCTGATTTGGTCATGGGGCCAACAATGCAACAGAGTCAGGAACATCGAGCGCGGCCAGGCCGCCAATGACCGTAAACGTCGCCCAGTTTGTGGGGTCACGAAGAACGGCGTCCGAATCGGCAAGCGCGTTCAGCTGCGCAGAACGCAGAGCGTCGGCAACCGCGGCACCCAGACGGAGTGCGCGATGAAATCGCACGAAAAATGCATGGCTGGCACGATCGTCGACGTCCGACAGGCTCGCCACGACGATCGGGACGCCGGCAGCGATGAACGGTCGCGCGAGGCTGAGCACACCTTCGCCGCGGCGAATGCGACCGGCGCTCGTGCGGCACGCAGCCAGTACGACAAGCTTCGTGCGATCAAAGTGCGTCGTCGCGATATCACCAGCAAGAAGACTGCGATCTGATTCGCCGGTACCTGCGAAGAGCAACCGGGACAACGAGGGGTATTCGTCGTTTGATATGGCGTGTCCCGCGAAGTGGACAATCTCGTGATGTCCGGCCAGGGCGAGGAATTGAGCCTTCGTGGCGCCTGTGTCCACGAGCAGGTCGCGGTTCGGATACAACGTCGCGATTTCCCTTGCTTCGTCCTCAGCCTCTGGCAGCCTCATGGACGTGTTTGCTTCGCCCCGAGGGTTTCCGACCACCAGAGCACTGACACCCGTGGGGGCCGACGTTCGCGAATGCTTAGCCGATCGGGCGAGCATTGCAAGGCTTGGGGCGAGGTTGAGAACGTGATCCTCGACGAGATATCGGTGGTTCTCCCGCCGCAACAGCGCCGCAAAGGGCACCGCGTGGAGCACTCCGTCCGGAACGACGACAAGGGGCGCTCGATCAGGCAGGCGGTTCTCGATCGGCCGGATGAGCATATCGTAGAGCGCCATCAGTGTGTCTGCTTGTCTCGCCTCTGCGCCGACATCTGAACGCCATCGTTCTGTGAGACGGGCTACGTCGGTCGGTCGCGCTGCAGTCTGGACGAAGTCCTCGCTCTTTCGCGTGACGACCCAAATCAGAAGGCGGTCGTCTAATGCCGCGTAATACAAAACAGCAACACCTGACGGCAGAATCTCTTGCACGGCGGTTGGCGCCGTCGGCGTGGCGTTGGTCTGACCGTTGGTGGCGTCGAGCAGTGTTCGGGCGCGTGCCTGATCGGCGAATATCAAAGCCCGGGCGCCGTCGCGACGTTCGGCCTGCAGACGAATCATTTCGCTGTACAAATCCCACGGCTGTTCGAAGAACGACGTGCGAAGACTCTCGGACGTGAGAGCCGATCGCATCTGTTCGAACACGCGGATGCCTGACGCAAAGTCAGCCTCGGCGAGACTCGGCTGGTGTGCCGCCAAGTGCGCTCGACCGAGTGCGAGATAGGCGTCGGCCAGGCGCCAGCTTGTTCCAGTCTTTTCGAAGTACGCGAGGGCCTTGGAAAGCGCTTCGATCGCCTCAGTCGGCTGGTCACGCGCCGTCGTCTCGCCACGGGCAAGCAAGATGCGCGCTTCGGTTCGAGAAAGCAGGAGCGGATCTTGAATACTGCGCAAGGCTTGTTGCGCCTCGAGCAGGTTCGCTAATACGCTGTTCGACTGACCCAGTCGGCTGTAGATTTCTGCGAGGTTCAGATATCCCGTGACCACAGCCATCGCGCGGCCGGCGAGGCGCGCGTCGTTCAGTGCAGCCAATTGGAGATGAAGAGCCACCTCTGGAAGCTCGTCATTGACGGCGGCAAGCGATGCGGTCTCAAGGATTCCGTACCGGTTGATCGGCTCGCGGATTGACCCGAGATGCGAGAGCGCCGCGTACCTCGCGAGCCAGCTCCGTTGCGCCTCTCCGATGAACTGGAGGTCTTCGGCCAGACTCGCTTGAATGGCCACCTCGTTCTGGACATCGCCCACTAATTCGAAGCTTCTCAGCGCCGATTCGTATGCCTCCAGCCCATCCGCAAACCGGCCTCCGATTACATGGATGAGGCCTCGAAGGCGATCAGCGAGACCGAGCAACTGCACGTACCCACGATTCCGGGCATAAGTCGCGACTGCCGTTATTTCCGTGAGCGCGTCGGGCAGGTCATTGCGATAGTAGAAACCGATTGCTCGGCACCGGCGGGCAGATCCGGCAAACGGGCTTCCCGCTCGCTCCAGAGGCTCGATCACCCGTGCGCAGAGTTTTGCGGAATCGGCAATTCGGTCGGCGTCGTAGGCGTCGACCGCGGCCTTGTAGAGCTGGTGCGCCGTCGCCAATGTGCGCAGGTGCTCCGGGTCGCGGGAAGCGCTGACGACGGCGCTAACGGCATCTCGCGCAAACGCGTCACCGCGGTCGCGAGCCAGTGCGTCGGCCAGCGGCTCGACGCGAGATACGAGCGCTCGGGCATCTTCGAAGCGCTCACCGAGCGCAATTGGCGGCCACGTGACAAGCAGCTGTTGCTCGATCCATCGCCGAACAACTTGAGGCGACTCGTCCACAATCTCCGCAGCAGCAGCCGCATCGTAGTGTTGACTAGCAACGACGACTTCAACCCGACGGCGTTCGTCTTCGCCTGTTTCCGATTGAGTGGCATCCGCAATCGCTTTGAGTCGACTTCGCGCCTCTTCCGCCCATGGTGATCTCGCGTCGACCTTCAGATAATCCCGCCACGCGTCGCGAGCCTCGTTTTGCAGTGCCAGATGCTGAAGTGCGTCAGCGCGATTGAACCATGCCTCCGCCAGGTGTGGATCCGCTTTTACAGCGCGATCCGCCATGGTCAATGCCTTCGCGAAGTCCTGTGGTTCGTTGTTACGCCTCGCGCGCACGAGGTAGGCGGCCGACAAGTCACTTAGAACCTGCGCGTCGGGGTTGGTGTGATCGGCGGCTTCCTCAAGAACGGGAACGGCATGGTTCACATCGCCCATGACAAGGTAAGCGACCCCGAGGGCTTTCAGCGTCTGGGGCGTGCGCCGTTCCGTCGCACGTTTCTCGATTTGGGCGGCCGCGATCCGAACGTCCACTGACACCGCGGTCGGTAACGGTTCTCCTGCCCGCATGGCGCCGCGCAGTGGCCCGTACGTAAACCCGCCCGTCAGGCGCGGCTCGATCGTGCGATTGGCTCCAACTGCGACCACCAGCGCCTGCAGTTCCGACGACTCGCGCCACCGCCACTGCCCAATGCCGTCCGTCAAAACCAGCAGCAATACCGCCACCGTCGCCAAAAGCGCTGTGCTGATCGACGGCCAGAGTACGATCGGCCGTCCGAGCCAGGCCCGCCATCCCAGCCGTACCGGTCGCGGCTCGACTGCCTTCTTCGTCAGGTGCGTCTGCGCCGCCTCGCTAAACACGAAGTAGCACTCCTCACAGGTCGCGAGGTGCGCAGTGATCCGCGTTCGCTCCGATCCCTCGAGCCTTCCATCTAGATACGCGGCAATCGTCTCGAGGTCGGGGCATTCACCCGCGTCGCGCTTCATTGCCTCTGCAGCCACGATGCGTCCTCTCGTCTCACCGCGGCAGGCCTCGGCCTGCCGCAATCGCTGGTTCATCGGGAGCGTCCGGACCGCCGAGCGCACCGCTGGCAAACAGCATGCGCACTTCGTCCTTCGATATGCCTTCGCTTTCAAGTCGTGCCCGCAAATCGGCGAGCAACCGCTCGATGGTTCGGTACAACCGTTTCTGGTTCAGGTGCAGTGTCCGCGCGATATCCGCAACCGGAACGTCGTCGTATCGCATCCTGAGTATCAGGCGCTCTTCGGCCCCCAGTGCCTGGCATGCGCGGGCGCACGCTGCGCGCACCCGTCTCGCCACAAAGTCCTGCTCGGCGCGTACGACATTGACATCGGATGGCGGCGCTGGGCTCTCGAGGCGATCGGCCTCTTCGTCACACAGACGCTGACGCATCGGTTGCCGTTGCGCCAACCGTTCGCGCAGTGCCGCAAAGTCGTTGTTGATGGCGATGCCGTGGTTTGTTTCGATCATCTCGATCGCATGATCGACGGTAAAGCCGTCGCGCGCGACCATCCGCTCAAGCAGGATCCCAATCGGTCCCAGCCGCGTCGCCTCGGCTGACGGGCGCCACTTACCCCACAGCTTGTTCCGATAGTCGAGGAAACATCGGTGCACGACCACGGTGATGTATGTGCGCAGGCTGCTGCGCCCCTCAAAGCGCCGCAAACGCTCATAGTTGCGTTCGATGAAATGGAGACGAACGTCTTGGGCGAAATCTTCCGCCTCGACCCCCGACAGTCGATGGCGACGGCACACATGTCCAACCACCTCGTCGATGACGGGCAGATTCGACAAGAAGAGGGTCTCGTCCGTCACATCGGTACGTCCGTTCAAGAGCGAACCGCCGCCGAGAACCCGATTAGTTGGGGCAGCCAACGTCGTGCGGGGGAGCAGGGGGAACGCCGTAGTTCCCCCCGCTGACGTCAGCTGAGGTCGCGGATTATATCCCACGGCCCATTAGACGGACGGGTTTAGGGTTTTCTCAGTGCATCATGGCCGCCAGACTGCCGAGGGCCAGGGCGAGCGGCACCGCCGAGGCGAAGCGCTCGTCAGGCCCTTTCTCCAGGCATTTGGCGACGATGCGCCGCAGGCTTGTAGGTAAGTGCCGGGACAGGGGGCGCGGGGGCCGTTCGAGGATAGCGGCCGCCAGCTCGTACCGGGTCGCTCCCGCAAAGGGACGCGCGCCCGACACCATCTCATACATGAGAACACCCAGCGCCCAAACATCGGATCGCGGCCCAGCCCGTCGGCCGCGCAGGATCTCGGGAGCCATGTACGGCACAGTTCCTGCGCCCAATGGCGTC
>JBPYEE010000052.1:0-6553 GCA_051985095.1 Vicinamibacterales bacterium
CAGATCGAGGTCGTGATTCATCCGCAATCGATCGTTCACTCCCTCGTCGAATTTGTCGATGGATCGATTCTGGCGCAGCTGGGCGTCACCAATATGCTGCTGCCGATTCAGTACGCGTTTTCCTATCCCGAGCGATGGAGCGCCCCGATCCCATCCCTCGACCTGGTCGGTGCGGGCCGGCTCGAGTTCGCGGCGCCGGACGCCGCGGCGTTTCCCTGTCTTCAGCTCGCCTACCGCGCGCTCGAAGCCGAGCGGAGTCTGCCGGTCGTGTTGAACGCGGCCAATGAGGTCGCCGTCGCGCGGTTCCTCGAGGGCCGCATCGCGTTCACGTCGATTCCGGACGTCATCGAGCGGACCATGCAAGCCCACTGTCCAGCCGAGGTCGTGTCATTGCGTGCAATTCGTGCCGTGGATCGGTGGGCTCGCAATCATGCGCAGGAGGAGGCCGTCACGGTAGAATTAAAGTTGTGACCACTGCGCTCGCGTTTATCTTCGTGCTTGGCGTGCTCGTCTTCGTGCACGAGCTCGGACATTTCCTGGCCGCCAAGCGCGTCGGCATCCGCGTCCTGAAATTCCAGCTCGGGTTCAACCCGACCATTGTCAGCTTCCGCCGGGGCGACACCGAATATGGCATCGGTGCGCTGCCACTCGGCGGCTACGTCAAGATGGCCGGCGACAGTCCCGAAGAAGAGCGGACGGGGCGCGCCGATGAGTTCTTGTCGAAGACGAAATGGCAGCGCTTCCAGGTGCTCATCATGGGACCCGTGATGAACATCCTGCTCGCCTACGTCCTGACCTCGATCGTCTTCTACCAGAGTGCGGAGGTGCCGTCCTACCAGGATCAGCCGGTGGTCGTCGGGGTCGCGATGGACGGCTCCCCGGCCGCACAAGCCGGTATTCAGACGGGCGACCGCATCATCGCGGTGGCCGATCACCACGTCGAAAATTGGGAACAGTTTCTGATGGCGATCGGGGCGCGTCCCAACCGCCAGATTGCCATCGACCTGATCCGCGACGGCCAGGTGGTCACCAAGCAGGTGACGCCGACCGTGCCCGCGGCCCAGAGCCGGTTCGAAGTCGGCGACATCGGCGTGCTGCCGAACGTACACCCGCACATCCCGAACCTGGTTCCCGGTGATCCCGCCGAAAAGGCCGGTGTGCAGATTGGCGATGTCGTCGAGTCGATCGACGGCGAGCCCATCATCTTTTCGTCGCAGCTGCGCGATGCCATCGCGAAGCACGCGGGCCGCCCGATGAAGATGGTGGTGCTTCGCAACGGATCGCCGGTGACGATCACCATCACGCCGACCCGGCACGGCGACAACGGCTGGATCGGCATCACGATTCAGGACGCGACGAAACACATCAAGCCGGGCGTGCGCGAGGCGCTCAAGATGAGCCTGACGAAGAACGTCGAATACGCCGGGCTCATCGGCCAGACGATTTGGGGTCTGATCACGCGCGAGACGTCGCCCCGGCAGTTGATGGGGCCCGTCGCCATCGCGCAGATGTCGGGCGAGTCGGCGTCGCTCGGCTGGGTCGCGCTGTTCAGCTTCATGGCGATGATCAGCCTGAACCTCGGTCTGGTGAACCTGCTGCCGATTCCGGTGCTCGACGGCGGCCACATCTTCATCATGGCGCTCGAAGGACTGGCGCGGCGCGATTTCAGTGTGCGCGCCAAGGAGAAGATGCTGCTCGCCGGGTTCGTGGTCATCCTGATGCTGATGGTGACCGTCATCTACAACGACCTTTCGCGAATCGGCTGGATCGAACGGTTGATGCCGTGGCGATAGCCGGCTGACCGGGCGAGGGGTCGCTACCGCGCCAGCCCCTTCATCGCGCTGCGCGCCGCCGCAATCGTGCGATCGATGTCCTTCCGGGTATGCGCCGCGGAGATGAACCAGGCCTCGAACTGTGAGGGCGGGGGATAGACGCCGCGGGCGATCAGACGCCTGAAGAACCCTGCATACTGCGACGGATCGGCGCTCGTGGCCGACGCGTAGTCGCGGACCGGTCGATTCGTGAAGAACGGTGTGACCAGCGATCCGAAGGCGTTCACGTGCAGCGCGACGCCGTGGTCTCGCGCCGCGTCTGCCAGACCCTGCGCGAGCCGCGACCCCAGCCGCGCGAGCTGCGCGTAGAGTGCCGGCGTCAGCCGCTCGAGGCACCACAGCCCGGCGGTCATCGCGAGTGGATTTCCCGACAGCGTCCCCGCCTGATAGACCGGACCGGCCGGCGAGACGAAGTCCATCAGATTCGCCCGACCGCCGTAGGCACCCACGGGCAGTCCGCCGCCGATGATCTTGCCGAGACACGTCAAATCGGGCATGACGTGCGCGACTTCCTGGGCGCCTCCCGCTGAGGCGCGGAACCCCGAAATCACCTCGTCGAAGATGAGCAGCGTCCGCTCGGCGGTACAGAGTTGCCGCAGGGCCTGCAGAAACCCGTCGGCGGGCGGCACCACGCCCATGTTGCCCGCAATCGGTTCGACGATGACCGCGGCGACCTGGGAGCGGTTGGCGTCGAAGAGCCGCACGACCGACTCGAGATCGTTATAGCTGGCGATGAGCGTGTCGGCCGAAGCGCCGGGCGTGACCCCAGGACTTGTCGGCGTGCCGAGCGTCAGCGCGCCCGATCCGGCCTTGACGAGGAACGGATCCGCGTGGCCGTGATAGCACCCTTCGAACTTGATGATCTTGTCGCGTCCGGTCGCCGCCCGCGCCACGCGCACGGCGCTCATCGTCGCCTCCGTGCCCGAACTGACGAACCGGATGCGCTCGATCGACGGCATCAGCGCCTTGACGCGCTCGCCGAGTTCGACCTCGAGCGGGCTGGGTGCGCCGAAGCTCGTACCGTCGGCGGCGGCGGCGCAGAGCGCCTTCACGAGCGCGCGCGGCGCGTGGCCGTGGATGAGCGGCCCCCACGACATGACGTAGTCGATGTACCGGTTGCCGTCGACGTCCTCGATATACGCGCCTGACGCGCGGCGGATGAACAGCGGCGCTGCGCCCACGGCCTTGAAGGCGCGCACCGGGCTGTCGACCCCGCCGGGGAGCACCCGCAATGCGCGATCGAACAGGCGTGCGGATCGGGTGGTTTTCATGGCGATCGGCGGCTGGGGTCTGACCGAATCCCGATCAGTGAAAGCCGCTGCCGCGGATCACGACCCCCGGCCGGGCCCCGGTGTGCCGTCCGTTGTCGAGCACCACGCGTCCGTTGACGATGACGGTGGGGATGCCAACGGGATACTCGAACGGATCAGTGAAGGTCGCCCGATCGGCGACCGTCGCGGGATCGAACAGGACGAGGTCAGCAGCGAATCCTTCCTTGATCAAGCCGCGATTGGGCAGATGCAGCTGTGTCGCCGTCAGGCCGCTCATCTTGTGCACCGCCTGCTCGAGGGTGATCACATGCTCGTCGCGGACGTACTTGCCCAGCACCCGTGGAAAGGTGCCGAAATTCCTCGGGTGCGGCACGCCGGTCCGGAGCGGACCGCTGGTCGCGAGCGCCGAGCCGTCCGACCCGACCGAGACCCAGGGCTGCTGGAGCGCCAGCTTCAGATCCCCGTCGTCGATGATGAACCAGACGCAGCTGACGCTGCCGCCGTTGGCGATGAGCATGTCGAACACAAACTCGTAGGGGTCCTTGCCCATCTCCCTCGCCGCGTCGTCCACGCGTTTCCCCTCGAACCGCTTGTAGCCGCTGTCGGTCCCCGTCCGCGCCGGCAGCGACGCGATCTGCACGTTGTGCCACGTGCCGGCCGAGATCAGCCGGTTCTCCCACGACGGGTTGGGATCGTCCATCTCCTTCCGGATCCGCGCCCGCGTGGCCGGATCCTTCAGCCGCTCGACGAGCTTCGCGTTGCCCCCTTCATGCGCCCAGGGCGGGATGGTCTGGATCAACCCGGTGCTGCTGGCGACGTACGGATACTGGTTGGCCGAGATCTCGAGGCCGCGGCGCTGCGCCGCCTCGATGAGCGCGACGGCGTCCTTCATCCGACCGAAGTTCTTCGCGCCGGTGATCTTGAGGTGCAGGATCTGCACCGGGATATGAGCGCCTTCGCCGATGGCGATCGCTTCTTCGATCCCCTGGCGCCACTTGTCGCCGTCATACCGGAGATGCGAGACATAGAGGCCGCCGGCGGCGGCCGCCGGTTTCGAGAGCGCAATCAGCTCGTCGGTTTTGGCGTACGCATTGGGCGTGTAAATCAGCCCGGTGGCCGTGCCGAAGGCGCCCTGTCGCATCGCGAGACCGACGAGCGCCGTCATCTTCGCCAGTTCGTCCGGAGTCGGCGCGCGATCGTCGTTGCCCATGACGTACTCGCGCACCTGGCCCAGCCCGACGTACGACAGCAGATTGACCGATGTCTTCGATGTGTCGATCGCGGCGAAGTAGCCGGCGAAATCGCTCCAGGGCCGCGCCGCGCTCGGCTGCTGCGGCGCGACCGATCCGCTTTCGCCAATGACCTCGGTCGTGACCCCCTGCCGGATCTTGCTTTCCGCGTTGCCGTCGGTCAGCAGCGTGAAGTCGGAGTGCGAATGCGGATCGATGAAGCCGGGCGCCAGGACGAGGCCACGGGCGTCGATCGTCCGCGTCGCGGCGCCGGTCACGCGTCCGACGCCCGCGATGCGTCCGTCGCGGACGGCGACCGAGCCGTTCACCGACGGGCCGCCCGTGCCGTCGATAATCCGCGCATTGGTGATGAGCAGGTCGAAGGGGCGCGCGGGTTGCGGCTGCGCCGCGAGAACGGCGAGCGCGGCCGCGAAGATGAGCGTGATCCGGGTCACGCGCGAATTATCACTCAATCTCGAATCGGTAGATCATGCCGAGGTCAAAATGGCGTCCCTCTTCCTCGAGCTCGCCGCAGAGCAGGACGTAGCGTCCGGCGGGCAGGTCGACCCGCATCCAGGCGTCGGCATTTGCCGGAAGTTCCAGGACGCCGCCCATCGGTTCGGCGGGATGCGGCCCGCGTGAGCCGCCGGTGATCCACGAGCGCACCGCGTACTCACTGACCCGTTCGGGCAACCGCACAAGCAGCGCCTGATGCGCTTCGGTGCCGCCGTTGTGCAGGTGCAGCATCGGCTTGCCGCCGGGAATCGGCGCGTTCAGCTGGTAGCCGTGGTCCCGCAAGCGAATCTCCACCTCGGCGTCAGGCGGCGGCGCCTTCGCGGCCGCGCCCTCGACGCGGAGCGGCACGAAGCCGTCGCCGTCGACGATGACATACGCGCCGGCATCGATCACCATCGTGTAGTCCTCGGTTCGCTGGGTCGCAATCGCCGCGACGCCGCCCGCGGTCGACACCCACGCCGGCGGCGTGCCGCCCGCCTTCAGCCAGGCGCCGAACTCCTCGGGGGTATGCGGGGGCGCGAGTCGAACGAACCGAATCGAGTGCGGCTCGGTCGCGTGGTTCTCGAACGTGAACGTCGTGAGGCCGGCGGCAATCGTCCGCGGCGCCGTCAGGCCATCGTCTTGGGCGACGATGGTGACCGCCAGCAGCGCCGAGGCGAGGGCGATCACGCCAGCGCGCGCGCTGCATCGCGCGCGTAATAGGTGACGATGATGTCGGCGCCGGCGCGCCGAATGGCGGTCAGCGTTTCCATCATGGCGCGGGGTTCGTCGATCCAGCCATTGCGCGCCGCCGCCTTGAGCATGGCGTATTCGCCGCTCACGTGGTACGCCGCCGTCGGGTACCCGAAGCGATCCTTCACCCGCGCGATGACGTCGAGGTAGTGCACCGCCGGCTTGACCATCAAGATGTCGGCGCCCTCGGCGATATCCTGTTGCACTTCGCGCAGGGCCTCCTGCGCGTTGGCGGGGTCCATCTGATGCGACTGCCGATCACCGAACTGGGGGGACGAATCGGCCGCGTCGCGGAACGGTCCGTACAACGCTGACCAGTACTTCGCCGCATACGACATGATCGCCACGCTCTCGAAGCCGCGTTCGTCGAGCGCCGATCGAATCGCGGCGACGCGGCCGTCCATCATGTCCGACGGCGCGACGATATCGGCACCCGCGGCCGCATGCGAGACGGCCGTCCGCACCAGTTGATCGACCGTCGGGTCGTTCGCAATCTCGTCGTCGATGACGATGCCGCAGTGCCCGTGATCGGTGTATTCGCAGAGGCAGACGTCGGTCATCACGAGCGTGTCCGCCGCCTCGCGCTTGATCGCGCGGACGGCGGTCTGAACGGGCGCTTCGGGGTCGTAGGCCTCCGATCCGATGTCGTCCTTGCGATCGGGCAGACCAAACAGGATGACGCTCCGCACGCCGTCGCTCCGCGCCGCTTCGACCTCCCTGACCGCTTCGTCGACCGACAGATTGAAAACGCCAGGCATCGACGCCACCGGGCGCCGGATGCCTTCGCCCTCGCAGACAAACAGCGGCAGGACGAACATGTCAGGCGACAACCGGGTTTCGCGGACGAGCGCGCGGATGGCGTCCGACTGCCGCAGCCGGCGCAGTCGATGGGTGATCTTCAGCGTCGTGTACGTGTGCACGTGACTCATGGCGTGTCGCTCTTTCGATCCTCGAAGTATTTCACGATGGCGTC
>JBPYEE010000053.1:0-16664 GCA_051985095.1 Vicinamibacterales bacterium
GATGTTCAGACAACAGGTCCCGAAGCCGGCCGCAGGCCGCGACGTCTGCATCGACGAATGGCTCCGCACAATGACGTCCATCCCGTCGAATGCGTGCGCGAGGTGCATCTCGGTCTTCGCATTGGGCGGCATCATCTCTTCGCCTGGGGTCCCGAACACCGTCACGCTGCCGGGCGTATGCGTCCGCGCGAGGTATTCCGACACCGCAATCGCCACGGCCATGCCGACCGGCCCCTGCGCGCTGTGCTGGTCGCCATGGAAGGGGCCCTGCGTGCCGCGCAGCGCGTCGTACTCGAGGATGACCCCGAGCTGCGGCGCGCCGTTGTTGCCGCGGAACCTGGCGACAAAGGCCGTCGGCATGTTGGCGATACCCGTTTCGATCGAGAAATTGTGCTGCCGCAGATACTCCTGCAGCCGGCCGACCGACCGCTTTTCCTCGAACCCGATCTCCGGGTGGGTCGCGATGTCATCCGCCATCGCCAGGAGCTCCTTGTCCATGAGCTCTTTCGCGCGCGCGACCACTCCGTCGCGCTCGGGGTTGGGTCCCGTCAACCGGGCGACCAGACCCGGCACGTCGAGCGATCGCTCGAGATCGGCCATCTTCCGCAGCACGTCGCGCGCGGCGGCTTTCTCGGTATCGGTTTCCTGGGCAGCGGCGGCGGACGCGAGGAGCAGGCAGACGACGAGGGCAATGTGGCGAATCATCGCCGCATTATAGCCATCGCCTTCGCCGGTGTTACCAGCAGAGACCCCGGTAGTCGGCTTCGAGCAGCGATCCGACCACCGGCAGCCGCACCAGATCGATCACGATTTGATCCCGCCGGGCGCGACTGAGTGCGCCGACGAACTCGGCGGACGCGTTGCCGACGACGATCACCTCGGCGTGGTCGAGCAGCTCGTCGATCGTCTCGCACAGCAGCGCCGAGAGATGCGGGATCTGCTGTTCGATGTACTGCTTGTTGGCGCCGACCAGCCTGGCGAGCGCCACGCTCTGGTCGTAAATGCGGAGCGACAGGCCCTTGCCGAGGAGTTGCTCGGCGAGAATGACCATCGGGCTCTCGCGAAGGTCGTCAGTGCCCGCCTTGAAGCTGAATCCGAGGAGGCCCACTTTCTTGCGGCCCGTGTCGAGGATCTGATCGACGGCGTGCTGGATTTGAAGCCGGTTGCTCGGCAGGATCTGCGAGATGACCGGCAGATCGACATCGACCTCCTTGGCGCGATACTGCAGCGCGCGCACGTCCTTCGGCAGACACGATCCTCCGAACGCAAAGCCTGGCTTCAGGTAATACGACGAGAGATTCAGCTTCTCGTCGCGGCAGAAGATGTCCATCACATCGTGGCTGTCAACGCCGACCCGCTTGCACAGGTTGCCGATTTCGTTGGCGAAGCAGACTTTCAGCGCGTGCCACGCGTTGCTCGTGTACTTCAGCATCTCGGCCACCCGGATGCTCGTGCTCACCAGGGGCGCGTCGATCGCCTGGTAGAGGGCGATGGTGCCGCTCGCATCGGCGGCGTGGTTGTGGCCCACGAGGGTCAACGGCGGCTTTTTGAAGTCTTTGAGCGCCGTTCCTTCGCGCAGGAACTCGGGATTCACCGCCACGCCAAAGCCGTCGCCGTACGTCTTGCCCGACGTCCGTTCGAGCGCCGGAATGACGACCTCGTGTGTCGTCCCCGGGAGTACCGTGCTGCGCACGACGACGATGTGGTAGCTCGGCTTGGCGGCGAGTACCGTGCCGATCTCCTCGGTGACCCGTTCCAGATAGGTCAGATCCAGGCTGCCGTTCCGTTTGCTCGGCGTCCCGACACAGAGCAGCGACACGTCGGTGTCGCGCACGGCGTCGGCCGGGTCGGTCGTCGCACGCAGTCGCCCTTCGGCGACGGTGCGGCCGAGCACGTCCTCGAGCCCGGGCTCGACGATGGGGCTTCGCCCCGCGTTGATGGCAGCCACCTTGTCGGCGTTGATGTCGACGCCGACGACATGGTGACCGTCGGCGGCGAACGAGGCCGCCGAGACGCTGCCTACGTATCCAAGACCAAAGACCGAGACTCGCATGGGAATGGTTCTCCGAGACGGGGTGCGGCCACGCGGCAGAGCGCCGTCTCCAGTTCGCCGGCGACCGCCGACCAGTCAAAGTGCTCCAGGACGAGTTGGCGCGCTCGCTGCCCCAGCCGAGCGCGTTCTGCCGGATCGCGGAGGAGTGTCACGACGACATCCGCAAAGCGGGCGGGATCATCGGCCAGCCGCGCGTGTTCGCCGTCGACGATCGGCAGCCCCTCCGCACCGACCCGGGTCGAGACGACCGCCTTCGCCATGGCCATCGCCTCGAAGATCTTGAGTCGGGTGCCGCCGCCAATCCGCAGCGGCACGACGTAGACCGCGGCCTCGCTCATGTACGGCCGCACATCGTCCACCCGGCCGGTCACCCGAACGCCGGCCTCGTGGGCAAGTTGGCGGACCGACGGCGTCGGCGCCCGACCGACGATCGTGAGCCGCACCGTCGGACGGGCCGCACGGATCCGCGGCAGCACGTCGCGGCAGAAGAAGAGCATGGCGTCTTCGTTCGGCAGCCAATCCATCGACCCGGTGAAGACCAGCTCGACGGAAGCGTCGTCCCCGGCGGCCGGGCGGAAGTACTGGGTGTCCACGCCGGTCGGGACGACGTGGATGGGCCGCCGCACGGCGGCCGGATAGAGGCGGCCGAACGTCTCGCGGTCCGCGTCGGAGACGGCGAGCACGCCATCGAATCGTTCGAGCGCCTGCGCTTCGAAGCGCAGCATGCAGCGGTGCTGCGCGGCGAACAGCGCGCGGGCGACCGGCCGGCGTTTCGTCTCGGCGTGCCGGCGCCAGATCTCGGCTTCCACGTTGTGCGTGAAGAGGACGCTCGGGCAGGGGAGCCGTTCGGGCAGGTTGACGACGGGCGCCAGGAAATCGGACACGACGAGGTCGGGCTGCCAGTCGGCGACGCGCGCCTCGACGATGCGGCGGAACGCGCGAGACCGGTACTTGCCGACGGCGTAGGGCAGCGGATCGGCCACGTGCCGCGCGGCGTCGAGATAGAAGCGCAGCGAGCCTTTCGGCGGATCGGATCGCTCGATCGTGTCAATGCGCGACGCGACGGTGCGCATCCCGTCGAGGTGTTCGGGCGGGGTGCCCGGGTCGGCAAACGAGACGTAGGCGATCTCGTGACGGCGGGCAAGATGCCGCAGGAGATGCCACGTGCGCAGCCGGCCGCCCTTGTCAAGCGGCAGCAGCAGATCCGACTTCAGCCAGAGAATGCGCATCGGGTAGCGTCTGGACGCCTCCACGGTCGATGAACGTGCGGTACCACAACTCGAGGTTGAAGAGAGCCCACAACGGGTCGGTGCCGTCGCGCCGGCCGGCGGCGTGGTCCTGCAGCAGGCCGTCAACCGCGGCGGCGTCGATCACGCCCCGTTCGCGCGATCGGCGGTCGAGCAGGACCTCGCGGATGACGCCGTTCCAGCGCGACTTCGCCCACCCGCCGAACGGCACCGGAAACCCCATCTTGCGGCGCGTCAGGATCGACGCCGGCAGCACACCGCGCATCGCGTCGCGCAGAATGCGTTTGGTCGTCCACCCCGAGAGCTTCAACCGATCGGGCAGCCCCGCCGCGAACTCCACGAGCACGTGATCCAGGAAGGGGACACGGCTCTCGATCGAGGCGGCCATGCTCATCTGGTCCTGCTTCATCAGGAGCTCGACGAGATACGTCTTGACGTCGGCGTACAGCAGCCGATCGAGGAGCGTCGGGGCGCCGCCGAGCGCGTTGAAGTAGGCGAGCGAGGGGCCGTACGCTTTGGCCCGCGTGACCGCGTCACGCAGACCCGAGGCCAGCAGGCGCCGCTGATCGGCGATCCGGATCGCCGCGAAGTTGTCGAGAAACATCGCTTCGGCGGAGCGATCCATGGCGAGAAATGAACGTGACGCATAGCGGCGAATCGGCCCGGGGAACCGTGGGACGGCGCGCGCGAGGAGCGCGCGGCACGAGGCGGGGACGGCACGCTCGTACATCGTCGCGGCCCACCAGTTCCAGGCGATTCGCGGATACTTGCCATAGCCGGCCAGGAGTTCGTCGCTGCCCTCGCCGGTCAGCACGACCTTCACGCGCTGCTGCGCGAGCATCGAGACGTGGTAGAGCGGCACGCTCGACGGGTGCGCGAGCGGTTCGTCCTCGTGCCACACGAGGCGGGGCAGCGCGCCGAAGAAATCGCGATCGTCGATGACGATCTCGTGGGGGACGGCGCCGACCGCGCGCGCCACCTCGCGCGAAAACTGCAGCTCGCTGTAGGCGCGCTCCTTGAAAGCCACCGAAAAGGTCTGCACCGGCCGGTCGACCTGGCGCGCCATGATGGCGGCGACCGCACTGCTGTCGAGGCCGCCGGACAGAAAGAGGCCCAGCGGTACATCGGCCATGAGCCGGAGGCGCACCGACTCGGTCAGCAGCGCGCCGAACTCGGCAACCGCGTCGCGCACCGCCCGCGCCGCTGTCTCACGGGCGCGCCGCCCGTCGTCCGCGTGCCGGCCCGACCCCCGCTCCGGCTCCCGATCAGTCGGGAGATCCCAGTACTGCGAGACCGCCACGCGATCGTTCTCGAACACGAGACGGTGGCCGGGCAGCAGCTTGTAGATCCCCTTGAAGAGCGTCTCGCAGCCCGACGTGTAGCGGGTGCTCAGGATCTCCGGCAGCACCGGCTCATTCGCGACGGCCGTGACGAGGCCGGTCGCGAGGATCGATTTGATCTCGGAGCCGAAGATGAGTGCGTCGCCGGCGCGGCACCAGTAGAGCGGCTTGACACCCAGTCGATCCCGGACCAGCAACAGGCGGCGCGCCGGCGCGTCCCAGATCGCGAACGCAAACATGCCGCGGAAGCGATGGACGCAGGCGTCGCCCCACGCTTCATAGGCATGCACGATCGTTTCGGTATCGCATCGGGTCCGATACCGGTGCCCGGCGGCTTCGAGTTCGTGCCGGAGATCGGCGTGGTTGTAGATCTCGCCGTTGTAGGTCACCCAGACGCGGCCGTCCTCGTTCGAGAGCGGCTGCTGCCCGGCGCCGAGATCCACGATGCTCAAGCGGCGATGCGCGAGGACGGCCTGGTCATCGAGATGCAGACCAGCCTCGTCCGGACCACGATGGGCCAGGATCGCCCGCATCGCGAGCGCACACTCATGGGCATCGGGTGGCAGACGCGAAGAGGAGACGATTCCGGCGATGCCGCACATGGTGGTGTCGCATTCGCGACGAGGTCAAGATGAGCAAGGCGAGTGCCACACGAGGTACGGCGTTCTCTTCCGCGATTCTGCCGACCCCATGCGGCCTTCACCCCGGAAAACTGTGCTCGGTGTGATGAAAAACCGGTCACCCCCGGCATCGAGGAACGCCGATCTGCCGCGGCACCGCCTTTGCTCAACGACACGCCCCTCGTTCGAGGGTCTCCCGTCTGGCTGAGCTCGGTCTGGTGCCCCGTGGGGTGGTGCCCGCCACGGGCTGTCGACCCGCCTACAACCGGCGCGCGAAGAACGGGATGGTCGCCGGACGGTCCGACGCTGTGCACCCGGCGCTCCCGCCGGGCCCCGCCTGCGCGGCGTTCAGCGCGTCGATGTCGACGCCGATGTCTTTCCCGTCAGCGGCCGCTCTGCGAAATCGACTGGTCGTCGTGAGGCGGAAGGTTTTGCCGTCGATGCCGACCGCGCCCCAGCCACTGGCCACCCACGTCGTCGGCGGGTACAGCCCTTCGAGCGCCCCGTCGCTGATCTCCTGGTCGGTACCCGCCGAGCTGTTGACGATCACGTTCTGGTCATAACTGTAGGAAGGAAAGTTCCGCGCCAGGGTCCGTTGCCCCTCATCGGTGCCCGTTCCGATGCCGTAGTACATGCGCTGGACGAGGTTGAACTTGAAGACCAGGCGCGGATTCGTATCGTTTACGTCGTTCGGCTGGAGGATGCCGGTCGGGTTGCTGCTCGACGTGACGTGCGTCACCGTCACATCGCCGACCCCGTTGAAGATCCGAAACAACTGGCCGCCGCCCCAGTCTGGCGAGCCGATGTTGTCGAAGAGGATGTTGTTAATGATCACGTGATTCGCCGGGCGGGGCATCGCGGCGCCTGGCTGGCCGGTTTCGGCCGCGTTGATCAGCAGACCGTGCGCGGCGTTCCGAACGATGTTGTTGCTGAACGTCACGTATTCGGTGACGCACCACGGGCAGCCGCCGTCCTGATTCGCCGACTTCAGCAGGATCGCCGTGCCGTCCTGTGCCGAGATCCACACGTTTTCGAAGACGTTGCCATCGACCAGCACGCGGCGCGCATTCTTCAGCTCGAAGGCATTCTTCGCCGGGACACCGGCCGTGCGCCACGTGAGCCGCTTGGTCGAGAGGTTGCGCCGGATTTCGATGTCGCTCGGCACCAGATTGGCGACGGTCGGGTCGGCGCCACCGAACATGATGTTTTCGCTCGCGGCTTCGAGAACGTTGTTCACGATCTTGTAGGGTCCGGGGCCGAAGGCACCTTCGATGGCCTGGGAGTCGGAATTGCTATCGTGGAAGTTCTCGAGCACCGATTCGATGACCGCGGCGCGCGCGCCGCTCAGGAAGATGCCGCGGCGGAAGTCGCCGCCGTCGTTCCCGTGCAGGTAGCAGCGATCGAAGACGATATCCGACGAACCGGCCTGGAGATCGACGAGGTTGGTGAGGCGGCCGACTGAGGAATCTACGCCGATGTCGAGCCCGACGAGCCGGTAGCCGCGCGCGCCCGGTGCGGCGACGACAGCCGGGTTATCGGTGGCCGTCGCGCGGAGCTGCGCCAGGTCCCCGGCATGTGAATTGTCCCACCGGGTGTTCGGCGGGACCGTCCCGTTGACGTTGAACGCGGCGGCGTCCGACCGGACGATGATCCATTGATTCGCCGGAACGTTGCGATTGCGAAGCACGAAGCTGCCTTCTGGCGCCACGGGGCGAAACGATCCGCCCGCGGTCAACGTGATCAGGTCTCCCGCCATCGCGGTGTCGAGCGCCTGCTGGAGTTCCCGGCCGGTCGAGACCGCAACCCGCCGGCCGATCACGGTCGGATACGGCGTGCACAGTGTGGCCGGGGCAAAGGCATTTTTCGGGATCGCGTAGTCTGGCTGAATCGCCCAGATGAGAACGGCCGCCGCAATCAGACGACGTGGCTCCATGGGTCACTCCTCCTCGGGTTCGACACGACACGTTCTGACGCCTCCGGCCCCGATCGGGTGCGCCGGCTGCCGGCCAGCGACCCCGCGTCGGGTCCGTTCCAGTTCGGTGACATACAGCGCCTCGAAGCCGTTCACCATCCGCTCGAACGAAAAACGCGCGAGCGTGTCCGAGCGGCCTCGATCGGCCAGCCGCCGCGCCAGCGCCGGTTCGGCCATCAAGCGGCACAGCGCCGCACCCAGCTCCAGGGGGCTGCCGGAGGGGACCAGCAGCCCGCTCTCGCCGTTGACGACCAGCTCGCGAACGGCGGCGAGATCGGAGGCGACCACCGGGACGCCGGCGGCAAGCGCTTCGAGCACGGCGTTGGGAGACCCTTCAGACTCCGAACAGAGGACGGCGATGTCGACCTCCCGCAGCCACCGGTGCACGTCGCGCTGATGACCGAGGAAGACAAAGGCATGCGAGATGCCGCGCGCCGCGGCCAGCGCTTCGAGGCGCGCCCGTTCCGGTCCATCGCCAATCGCAAGGAAACGGGCATCGGGGAACCGCCCGAGGACGGTCGGCGCCGCTTCGATCAGCACGTCGTGCCGCTTCTCCGGTCGGAGGTTCGCGACGATGGCAATCGTACGGAGCGGGCGAGGGTCCGGCCGCGTGCCAAATCGGCCCGGGTCGAGACCGTTCGGGATGACGGCGATCCGGCGGGCGGGCACGCCCTCGAGGCGAAGCCGATCGGCTGCCGCGCGCGAGTTCGCGGCGACGACGGTCGCGCACGAGTAACTGAGGCGCTGAAGGGCGATGAGCGCGGCTGTGCGATTCGCATTGATCTCCCGCCGCGCGCCGACGCGGACCGGCACGCGTGCGAGGGCCGCCGCGGGGAGCGCAAACAGGTTCGTCGGGACGCCCGTCGCCTGCACCACCGAGATGCGCCGGCGCTGGCACCAGGCGATGAACGCCCGGAGGTGACCGACGAGGTCAGGCCGCCGAAAGCTGCGAACCGGAAACTCCTCGACCGAGGCCGCCGCCTCCGTGACACGGTCGCGCCACTCGCCGATTGCGTGAAAGCAGGCCACATGCACGGTCCACCGCCGCGGATCGAGGCGGCGAACCAGCTCGATCATCTGGTGCTCGGTGCCACCAGGCTCGAAGGTCCGCAACACGATCGCAAGCGGGATGGCGGCCATGACCACCTAGCGGCGGGCTGCCTCGATGAGTGTCGACTGATCCTCCGGCGCCGGCAGCGGCGGGTCGTCCGCCGATGTCCGGTCGACGTACTCCCGATGCCAGCTCTCGAACATCATCAGTTGCCACAGCCGCAAGTCGTGATTACGCGTTCCGGATCTGTGCTCGTGCACGAGGCGTCGTACAAACGCCGGCTGGAAATAGCCGCGCTGCAGCGTCCGCGGAGACAGGAGGAGATCGGCGCATAACGCGGCGAGCTGGCCGCGGAACCACACGTTCAGCGGAACCGCGAAGCCCTGTTTCGGCCGATCGAGCGCCTCCCGTGGGATCATCGTTGCGGCCACTTCCTTCAGCACGTGCTTCCGTCGACCGGCGCGGATTTTGAGGGTTGAAGGAAGCGCGCTCGCGAAATCCACGACCTCGTTGTCGACGAGCGGCACCCGCGACTCGATCGAATGTGCCATGCTCATGCGATCGACCTTGGTCAGAATGTCCTCCGGCAGATACGTCTCGGCATCGAACCGCATCATCTGGCTCGGCCACGGGAGCGCTGCGTACCGATCAAACCGCGAGGCCACCAGGTCCTCCGGGTCGGGCCCCTCGAGCCGAAGGTAGACGTCGGGGGAGAGCAGCGCTGCCTTCTCGTCCGCGGCAAAGAGCCGAATCGCATCGAGGTAGCGGCCACGCCGGTCGCGTCCCACATGGCGCAGAAAGTTCTTGCCCCGGGCCCCATGGGGCAGATGCGCGGCGGCGAGCGCGGCGATCTGCCGCAGACCGCGCGGGCTGTACCGGTCGAAGGCCGCGACACGCGGATGCGGCACATAGCGGTCGTAGCCGCCGAACAGCTCGTCGCCGCCGTCGCCCGAGAGCACGACGGTGACGTGACGCCTGGCCATCTCCGACACGTACCACGTGGGGATCGCGGACGCATCGGCAAACGGTTCGTCGAACTGGGCCACGAGGCGATCGAAGATCGAGAGTGCGTCCGGTCTGACGACGAACTCGTGGTGGTCGGTGCCGAAATGGGATGCGATCCGCCGGGCGTACTCGAGCTCGTCGTAGGCCGGCTCATCGAACCCGATTGAAAACGTCTTGACCGGCGCGCTCGAGGCTTCCGCCATCAAGCCGACAACGAGGCTGGAATCCACGCCGCCGGACAGAAACGCCCCGAGCGGGACGTCGCTGACCAGATGCGACCGGACCGCATCGGCGAGGACCTGGCGGAGCCGGTCGACCGCGTCGGCCTCGGACCCGCGAAACGTTTCGTCGGCCGGCTGTTGCCAGTATCGATCGACGTGCAGGCGACCGCCGTGCCACTGCAACAGGCATCCAGGCGGCAGCTTGCGAATGGCGCCGAAGATCGATCGATCCGCCGGCGTGTAGAGGAACGCCAGGTAATGATCGAGCGCGTCGAGGTCAAGGTCCCGCGGGACGTCAGCGGCCTGGAGGATCGCTTTGATCTCCGAGGCGAAGTAGAGCCGCCCCGCCGCCTGCGCGTAGTAGAGCGGTTTGATGCCGATTCGATCGCGTGCCAGCAGGAGCGTGCGAGAACGGGTGTCCCAGATGGCCAGACCGAACATGCCGCGCAGCCGACGGATCGCAGTGGTGCCCCACTGTTCGTAGGCGTGCACAATGGTCTCGGTGTCGGTGTTCGTGTAGAACCGGTGCCCGCACGCCTCGAGGTCGGCGCGCAGCTCGCGAAAGTTGTAGATCTCACCGTTGAAGACGATCCACACCGTGCGATCTTCGTTGTGAATCGGCTGATGTCCGCTGGCCAGGTCGATGATGCTCAAGCGACGCATCCCCAGCGCGACATCCCGGTCGACGAAGAATCCCTCGTCGTCGGGGCCGCGGTGGCGGATCGCTCGACACATGCGGCGGGCGAGATCGACCCACTCGCGGGGAGGCGGCGCGTCGGCGTCGCGGTCTGCGACTACGAAACCGGCAATGCCGCACATGGCGTATAGGCCGCTCTCAACGTTGATTCATCGAGATGCAGCGCCGACACGAGATGGCCTGGCGCCACGCGGAAGTTCCGACGGCCCGAATCGCGGACGAAAGATCCGTCGACCATCGCGAGGCGGGTCACGCGGCCGGCGCTCGACTTCCGCACGAGCAGCATGCTCGCGTCGGTTTCGAAATCGGCGACCCGCCACAGCGGTCGCGAACCGGCAACCGTGGGCTCGGCAAACAACACGTAGTCGGTCGACTCGCTGCGCGTCAGCCGGACGCCGGTTCCATGCCGCATTGAGCCCGCCTCGGTCCAGACAGGCAACAAATCGGTCGCGAGCACCGGATCGAACGGATTGAAGTCGAAGGCGCTGACGATCCAGAAGGGCGCCGCTGCGCGGCGGGCGATCCGCACGGTTGCGGTCGGTTCGATGCGCCCATAGACGGGAGACCACCAGCCCAGTCCGGACGCCGCGTCGCCCACGAACAGCTCCAGGGTGCCGTGTGTCGTGACGAGCGGAATGCGATCCGCCGCCGTGCTCAGAATCGCCGATCGGTCGCGGACGGCGAGAGTCCACCGGGGATCGATGTGCCAGTGCACGGAGGCGGCATACTCGCCCGGCCCGTCGACCAGGTCGGCGACGAGCAGCAGCTCGCCGTGGAGAGACACGACGCGCCGCCGGTGCTGGACCGGCCGGTACCCATCATGGGCACCATCGAAGTAGTCGAACCCGGCGGTGGTGCGCCAGCGGTGCACGCACGTCTGCGCCGTGTGGGCCCAACGGAACGGCCCTGCCGGATGCGATTGGCCGCGGCCGTCCAGCTCGAGCGTGTTGTGCGACGCCGTGGATCGGAAGCGATCCCGCATGCTCGCGTCGACCGTGTAGCAGCCCGTGCCGGGGTCGATCAGAAGCGGTAACCCGCTGATCGAACAGGTCAGGCTCAGCGCGTCCGCGTGTGCGTGGCCGCCGGGTGGAGCGCCGTGCGGTCCACCGTCGATCACGATGTGATCGCCCGTGGCGGTGCGCGAGATGTAGTAGCCCGTTTCCGGCAGCGCGGTCGACTGCGGGCGGATGTAGTCCGTCCCAAACCGGTCCGCCGCAGCCTTGGCACTCGGGTGCGGACGCACCACCGGATGGGCGAGCATCCAGATCGCTTCTTCCGGCCTGTACCCGCTGGCGAAGTCGGGTCGATCGACCAGCGCCGCCGCGATGGCGAGGCTGTCGCGCACATCGTCGGCTGAACGCCGCGCAATCGGCAGCAACATGCCTCCGTCGTCGTCGCCGAAGTGCGGAAACCGACCGGCATCGTCGGCAAGCGCCTTCGCAGCCGCACCGAGTTCGACAACCGCGCGGTCGAAGCGATCGGCCACCGGATCTGCAGTGATGCGTGCAATGACCGACGCGAGCAGATAAAAGTCGAGCGCGTACCGATGGTAGTGCGTCGATCGCTCGCAGTGTCCGCCGTCTCGGACGATTTGCCGGGCGATCTCATCGAGCAGAATGCGGCGACCGAGGGCTTCGCGACGCGCGCTCGCGCGGAACTCCGGAACGACCCGCCCGGCCACATACAGCGCCAGCGCTTCCCCGAGCAGATGGGTGTTCGGACTGAAGTAGTACGACAGATTGTGCTCGATGTGCGCCAGCTGGCGGTCGAGCCCGAGCAGCAGGTCGACCAGCCACGGCGACCGATCGCGGCGGTCGGGACTGACGAAGAAATGCAGCGCCCACAACCACGAAATCGATCGGAGCGCAAGCTCCAGCATGCTGGCCCAGTTGATGCCCACGAGCGGTGGATTCGCGGCCATCCAGGAGGTCAGCTCGTCGATGGCTCGCGACCGGTAGGCGGCGTTCTCGGTCAGCCAGTACGCCCGGCCGAGCGTCAGCCAGTGCTGGTGCCGATTGAGCTCCCAGATGATCTTGTGATCGCCGAGGCCGGGATCGAGGTACGCGATGGTGGACCAGAACCTGCGTGGCGCGCCGCGGTCGTGCACCGGGTCGTACTGCCAATCGGGGCAGCCTCGATGAGCCGGCGGCTGGGCCGCCGCGTCGAAGCGCAAGGCCTCATACCCGAGCAAATCGTACTCTCCGCGCAGAATGCGATCAGCGAGCGCCGCGGCCTGCGTCGACGCGCCGGACCACTCGTCGCGGATGCTCTCGACAACGAAGGCTTCGAACCGGCGGTCGATGACGAATCGAGGGCGGCGGTTGGCGAAATAGCGGGACAGCTCGTTGTGCGCTTCCTCCCAGCGACCGCCCGCGAGCGCCCCGCGCGCGGCTGCGAGTTCGGCACGATCCGTCAGCGCCACCGCGAGCCGGCGCCGGCGCCACCGGGAGCGGGCGAACCGCAGCCGGAGGCGGTCGGACTCGATCCTGACCGCGGCGCCTGCGCGCCACGCGAGCTCGCGACGCGAGATCTGTTTCAGACGACTGATCCGTTCCTTGACACTCATAGTGTGGGGCCGCCCATGATCACCGAGGCACGCACCGGATCCCGCAGGACGCTTCGATACACCGCGAGCCACTGGTCGCGCACCGCCGGCCAGCGATAGGGCTCGCACGCGGCGTGGGCCGCGGCCGCAAGCCGCCGCGCCAGGCCAGGATCCTCGAGCAGCCGCAACACGCCGGTCGCGAGCGCGCGATGATCGCCGACCGGTGCCAGCAGACCGTGCCGTTCCGCGGGCACAAGACGCGGGATCCCGCCGGCTTCGGTGGAGACGACGGGAAGACCGCTCGCGAAGGCTTCGAGAACCGACAGCGGCATATTGTCGATATCGGGGCTCTGCAGGTAGATATCGTGGTCCGCGTAGTACTCGTGCACGGCTGATGGCGGCACGCGCCCCGCGAAGCGGACGTGCGCCAACCGCAGCTCGGCCGCCAGACGGCGAAGCTGTGATTCGTGGGCGCCGCCGCCGACAAGGGTGAGCGACGCGTCGGGCCATCGGTCCTGCACGAGGCGGAAGGCGCGCAGCGTACACGCGACGTTGTACGGGTCGTCCAGATTGCGGGTCGAGAGAATGCGGGGCCGCAGGGGCCGGCGCTCGCGATACGCGAACCGCCGTGTGTCGATGGTATTGGGAACCACCGCCGCGTCCAGACCGAACCGGCCGAAAACCTCCGCCAGAAATGGCGACGGCACGACGATTCGATCAACCGATCGCAGGACCGTCCGGGCAAGCGCCGATCGCCGCAGGTGGTCGGGCGCTTCGCCGCTGTGATAGTTCAGTACGACCGGCCGGCCGATGGCTCGCGCCGCCAGAATGGCGGGCAGGGGCGCCAGCACGAACGAGAAATACGACGCGGAAAAGACGTGCACCACGTCGGCCTTCCACATCTGCCGAATGAGGCACGGCAGATACGTACTCTGGGTCACGAGGGTACGCAGATACTTCACGCGAATCGCGAAGCGCAACCCCCGCGGCGGCAGCGGATTGATCGGAATCAACCAGGCGTGCACCGCGGAATCGCTGCGCCATGCGCGCAAGAGCTCGTCGGCCTGAACGGCCTGACCGCCAAGGATACCGAGCGACGGCGCCACGATGGCTACCTGAAGCTTCGTCACAGTGCCGAGGGATCGGTCCGAACGGCCTGCGCCACCGCCGCGCGGCCGGTCCGTTGGGAAGGGATGACGGAATCGAGATACTGCGGCGGCGCGCCGCGGACGTCGTCGCTCGCCGCGCGCACCAGGTTGTCCGCCTCGCGCGCCGTGACGTAGTGGAGCACGTAGTGCCGTTCCCCATTGTAGTGCTGCTCAAGGTAGGTGAGCGTCTCGTCGAACGAACGCCCCACGACTTCGTCGTCCTCGAGTGAGCTGATGTCATGCGCGAGCACCTTGATGAAGACCGAGTCGCACCGCTCAGGTAGGTGAATGTTGGCCCGCACCGTTCGATTCACCGTTCGATTCACCTGATACGGTGCGCTAGGCTGAGGCGGGTGAGTGTCTCCGTCGTCGAGATCGAGAAAGAGCCGCGTCGGCTGGAGCGATGGAGCGAAGACGAGCGGCCCCGGGAAATTGACGAGGTGCGCCGGAACGGCTGCAGGCATCAAGAGCGGTACGCCTGCTTCAGCTGGTACAGCCGGTCGAGGACCGGCGCGGCGTGGTGCGCGAGGAACCGCGCGGTCGCGGTTCGCAGTGTCGGCCGCCTCGCGTGCAGCGCTTCGAGCGCGTCGATTGCGGCGGCGACATTCCGCGCCGCCAGCGCCTTGCGGACCTGCGCCGCGTGAAGCTCGGTTTCGTAATACGCGATCTGCTGATCGAGCAGCGCACATTCCGGGCGGCCGATGAGCTTCGGACGCAGCTTGCGGCAGACGGAGATCGCGCCGGCCACCATGCGGACGCCGTCGGCCGAGAGACTGTCGTCATGCTGCCGGTACCACGCCAGCGGCTCCGGGTTGCGGTGGAAGCGGAGGCCGGCGATCGCCGCGCGCATCCAGTAGTCGAAATCCTCGTTGCCGCACTCTCCGACGTCGAAGCCGCCAATCGTTTCGTAGACGCGGCGGCGGAACACCGTCATCACGAACACCGCGTTTTCATCGGAAATGATTGACGCCAGCGTCGGCGCCGGACGCGAGTCAGGCCACGGCCGGACGGGCTGGCCGTGGCGCCGGCTTCCTTGAAACCAGCCGTTGCCCGTGACGAGATCCACATCGGGCTTCGAGGCGAATACCGCCATCTGCCGCGCAAGGAACTCCGGCTGCCACACGTCGTCGGCATCGAGAAGCGCGAAGTACTCGCCGCGGGCCGCCTCGAGCGCCGCATTGCGTGCCGCGGACGGGCCCGCGTTGGTCGGCTTGGCGATCACCCGGACACGTGCGGGTTCGGTCGATTCCACCTGACGGGCGACCTGCAGGGTCCGGTCGGTCGACGCATCGTCAACGATTACCAGCTCGAGATCGCGATAGGTCTGCGCCAGCGCCGAGCGCGCTGTGGCCTCCAGGTATCGATCCGCATTGAAGGCCGGCGTGATGACGCTAACCAGTGGCATGGCTCCTCCCGGCCGCTCGACCCGTCCCCGCGGCGGGATCACGCACGAACACGAACTCGTTGCAGCCGAGGCCGACGCCGCCGCATTTGAGTGTGATCAGGCGGAAGCCGCGCGCCTGATAAAAGTCGAAAATCTGGTCCGGCGTCGCCGCCTCGTACGGATAGCCGACGACCCAGTCGACGATGTCGCGCCAGCGGCTCATCCCGCGGTCACCGACGGCGCGCCATGATCGGAGGTATCGCCGCGGCTCCCCGGTGAGGCAGGCATGCGCAAACGCTTTGGCTTCGTTGGGCGAGGCGGCAAGTGCCGCGAAGGCGGGCCGTAGCGCCGCGGGGAGGCGGTTGTACGTCTGCTTGATCGTCCGCCACCGCGCGGTCCGCGTCCCGAGGTCGTTGTAGATCGCGATGAACAGAGTACCGCCCGGCGCCACCGGACCGGCAGCGTTGTCGAGCGCGTCGTACATCCGACCGGTATGGTGAAGAACGCCCCACGAGTACACGACGTCGAACCGTCCGAGCGACGCGAGGTACGCGCGGTCGAGCGCCGAACCCTGTTCGATTCGCCAGTGGGCATCGCCGCTGAAGTAGCGCCGCTGCAACTCGAGCGCGCAGCCGACGGCGGCGGGGTCGTAGTCGAAGGAGTGGACCGCCGCGCCCAGCCGGCGCGCCGCGAGGCTGAACAGTCCCGAACCACAGCCGATGTCGAGGAACCGACATCCATCGAGCGTCGTTCGTTTCAACATGGTGAGGAGCGACGCCTGCGCACGCTCGATGCGGTCCTCGTTCACCAGCGCGAGAAACCGCCGCCAGTTCTCGCCGAACGCAAATCGACCCGGCTCAACGGCGCGGAGCGGCTCTGCAGAGACTGGAAACGCACTGCCCATTTGTGGAAGTTTGGACCTCACAGGGTGGCGGATTACCGATCTCTAATCGGCAAATCTCTGTCGCCCGCGCACGCTCCCGCCGTTTAGCAGAATCCATTCCGAGAAATGCCTGCCGGCGTCGCACCTGCGGAGCCGGATGGTCCGGGGAATGGCGCTTGCACCCCCTACGACGCGCGTGTCGACACCCACTTCGGATGACAGCCTGACGCTGCGGACGTCATGGCTTGTCTCGGGAAAGACTCTGGCCTTCGCGTTTACGATTGCGATTCCGATGCTGCTCGTGCGGCGAATGCCTCAGCACGAGTTCGGCCTGTACAAGCAAATCTTTCTGGTGATCAACAGCGCGGTCACCATGCTGCCGCTCGGGTTCGGGATGACCGCGTTCTACTTCTTGCCTCGCGAGCCCGAGCGCCGGCGTCATACCGTCCTGAACATCGTGCTGATGGCCAGCGCGACCGCCACGGTGTTCGCCGCGGC
>JBPYEE010000054.1:0-35101 GCA_051985095.1 Vicinamibacterales bacterium
CGGCGATCGGCAGAAGAATCTTCCAGCCGAAGGCCATCAGCTGGTCGTATCGATACCGCGGCAGTGTCCATCGCATCCACACGTAGAAGAACAGGATGGCGGCGACTTTGATCAGGAACCAGATCCAGCCGAGCGATTCGGGCAGCAGCGGGCCGTGCCAGCCGCCGAGAAAGAGGTCGGTCGCGACGGCCGAGACGGTCACCATGTTGATGTACTCAGCCAGAAAGAACATCGCGAAGCTCATGCTGCTGTACTCGGTGTGGTAGCCCGCCACGAGCTCCTGCTCCGCCTCCGGAAAATCGAAGGGGGCGCGGTTGGTCTCCGCAATCCCGGCCGTCATGTAGACGAGAAAGCCGACCGGCTGCAGGAAGACGAACCAGCGCGGCACGACGTGCCACCAGGTTCCCGCCTGGCGGTTGACGACGGCGGTCAGCGACAGCGAGTTCCCGAGGAGCAGCACACTTGCCAGCGCGAGCCCGTACGCCAGCTCGTAGCTGACCATCTGCGCCGACGAGCGCAGGGCGCCGAGCAGCGAATACTTGCTGTTGGAGCTCCAGCCGGCGAGGACGATCCCGTAGACGCTCATCGACGCGATCGCGAATACGACGAGGATGCCCACGTCGACGTCGGCGACCTCGAGCTTGAGCGGCGCCGGCAGCAACCCGAACAGCCGCGTCTCCGGTCCGAACGGGATGACGGCGAACGCGGCGAACGCGCAGGTCGCCGAGATGATCGGCGCCAGCGCGAACAGGAACGCATCGGCCGCCCGCGGCCGCAGCTCCTCCTTGAACATCAGTTTGACGACGTCGGCCATCGGCTGGAGCAGACCCTTGGGGCCGACCAGGTACGGACCGAGGCGCTGCTGCAGAAACCCCGCCAGCTTGCGCTCGACGTAGACCATGATCGCTGCCGAATTGAGCAGCATGAAGAAGACGAAGAGCGTCAGCACGATCTGCGCGACCAGCAGCGGCGTCAATGCGCCCCCACCGGCTGGCCCGCGCGCCACTCGGCTGGCAGCGTGCAGCGCCCTTCTTTGACGTGCGCCTCGTATTCGTGGCGGAAGTGCTTCAACGTGGTGAGCACGGGCGTCACGGCGGCATCGCCGAACGCACAGAGCGTCTTGCCGGCGACATTGGCCGATATGCTCGCCAGCAGGTCGAGATCCCGCATCTGCCCGTCGCCGCGTTCGATCTTCTGCAGGATCTTGTACAGCCAGTCGGTCCCCTCGCGGCACGGCGTGCACTTGCCGCACGACTCGTGCCGGTAGAAGTGCAACAGGTTCTGCGCCAGCCAGACCATGCAGGTCGTGTCGTCGAGCACGATAATCGCCGCCGACCCCAGCAGCGATCCCGCTTTCGCAATCGCGTCGAAGCTGGCCGCCGTGTCGAGTTGATCGGGCAGGAGAAGCGGGACCGAGGATCCCCCGGGGATCACGGCTTTGAGCGTGCGGCCATCCCGGACGCCCCCTGCGTGGCCGTCGATCAATTCGCGCAGCGTGATGTTCATCGACGCTTCGAACACGCCGGGCTTCTTGACATGCCCGCTGACGCAGTACAGCTTCGGCCCGCCATTCTTCTCGGGGCCGAGCGCCGCATACCACTCGGGCCCGTTGGCGACGATGAGCGGGACATTGCAGAGCGTTTCGACGTTGTTGACCGCCGTCGGCTTCCCGTAGAGACCGACGACCGCCGGAAATGGCGGTTTGTTGCGGGGCTGCGCCCGCTTTCCTTCGAGCGATTCGAGCAGCGCCGTCTCCTCGCCGGCCTCATAGGCCCCGGCGCCGCGATGCAGGTACACGTCGCAATCGAACCCGGATCCGAGGATGTTCCTGCCGAGCAGCCCCTTCGCGTAGGCGTCCTCGATCGCGCGCTCGAGGATCTGCTGCACGTGGAAGAACTCGCCGCGGATGTAGATATAGGCGACCTTCGCGCCGATCGCGTAGCAGCCGATCGCGCATCCTTCGAGCAGCAGATGCGGGTTGCGCTCCATCAACAGGTGGTCTTTGAAGGTCCCCGGCTCGCTCTCATCGGCGTTGCAGGCGATGTAGCGCGGCTCGATCTTCCGGTCGACGAACTGCCATTTCAGGCCGGTGGGAAATCCGGCGCCGCCGCGGCCGCGCAGGCCCGACGCCTTCACCATGTCGATGATGCGGTCGGGCGCCAGGGTGAGCGCTTTCTTCAGCGCGTCGTAGCCGCCATGGGCGAGGTAGAACTCGAGCGTAAAAGCGTTCGGTTCGCGCACGTGCTTGATCAGGATCGGGTCCATGGCTTCTGTTCGACGTGGTGATGGCAGCCGCTCAAAGCGGGTTCGCCCCGCACGCGCAGGTCATCGACCAGTTGCGACACCGCGCCAGGCTGCAGGCATTCGTGCCAGGCGTCGTTCACCAGAACGACCGGCGCCCGATCGCACGCGCCGAGACACTCGACTTCCAGCAGCGTAAACGTACCGGTCGCATCGGTCTGTCCTGGCAGGATGCCGAGCTTCGCCGAGAGCGCTTCGGTCACCCGCTCGGCGCCGTTGAGGGCGCACGACAACGTCCGGCAGACATTCAGCACGAACTTCCCGACCGGCTTCGTGTAGAACATGCTGTAGTACGACACGACATCCTCGACGTCGGCGCGGGTCATGCCGAGCAGCTCCGCCACATATCGAATCGCGTTGGCCGTGATATAGCCGTGCTGCGACTGGACGAGATACAAGGCCGGCAGGACGGCCGATCGGCGTTGCTCGGGCGGATACCGTTTGACGATTTCCTCGAACCGGGCGCGGTTCGCCGCGGTGTAGGTAAACGGCGGTCCCTCGTCCTCGAGGGCGCGGGCCGACTTGTGAAAGGTGGCGTCGTACGCCATCGTCGGATGAAAGCTCACCGGTCCACGTCTCCCATCACCACGTCAATCGATCCAATGACGGCGATCACATCGGCGATCAGGCCGCCGACAATCAGCTGTTCGAGCGCCTGGCACGCCAGCAGCGACGGGGCGCGCGCCTTGACGCGCCACGGGCGGTTCGTCCCGTCCGACACGACATAGAATCCGTGCTCGCCGCGCGGGCCCTCGACCGGCACGTAAGCCTCCCCGGCCGGCACGGTAAACCCCTGCGAATAAATCAGGAAGTGCTGGATCAGCGCTTCCATTTCCGTGTACACGCGATCCTTCGGCGGAGGCGTGATCCGCGGATCGCTGACCGCGTAGGCCCCGGTCGGCGCGATCCGGTCGAGCGCCTGCCGGCAGATCCGAACGCTCTCGCGCATCTCGGCGACGCGCACCTGATACCGGGCGTAGGCGTCGCCCGCCGTCCGGGTCGGCACGGTGAACTCGTAGGTGTCGTAGCCGGTATAGGGGAAGACCTTCCGGACGTCGTAGTCGAGACCCGCGGCGCGGCCAATCGGCCCGACCAGACCATACGCGAGCGCCGCGTCGCGGCCAATCACGCCGACGCCGCGCGTGCGCTTCAGATAAATCTCGTTCTGTGTCAGCAGGTCTTCGTACTCGTTCAGCTTTGGTCCGAACCGGTCGAGAAAGGCGCGCACCGTCTCGTGGAACTGCCGCGGCAGATCCTCCCGCAAGCCGCCGATGCGCAGGTAGCTCGGAAACATGCGGAACCCGGCGAGCAGCTCGTTGATGTTCAGCAGCAGCTCCCGTTCCCGGAAGCAGTACATCATCACCGACACGGCGCCAACTTCCATGCCGTGCGTCCCGAGCCACACCAGATGACTGTTGATCCGTTGCAGCTCGGCGATGAGCACCCGGATATCGCGCACGCGCGCGGGCACCTCGATCCCGAGCAGCTGCTCCACCGCCAGACAGAACCCCAGCGAGTTGGACTGCGCGCTCAGGTAATCCATCCGCTCCACGAGCGGGATCACCTGCTGCCATTTCTTCTGCTCCGCGGTTTTCTCGATGCCGGTGTGGAGGTATCCGATTGTCGGAGAGGCCGACCGGATCGTTTCGCCGTCGAGCTGGAGGACGAGCCTGAGCACACCGTGGGTGCTCGGATGCTGCGGCCCCATGTTGACGGTCATCGTTTCGGTCCTGATCTCAGCCATCAGAACGTTCCCCGCCCCGTTCCACCCCCGGTCACCCGATGGTCCTCTCGACGAGGTCGCAGAGGACGTGCAACAACGTGCGATGCACTTCCTGCACGCGCGGCGTCGACGCCGACGGCACGTTGATGTGGACGCCGGCCGCACGGCCGACCGCGCCGCCGTCCCCCCCGGTGAGCGCGATCGTGTGGAGCTGGCGTCTCGCGGCCGCCTCGAGCGCGGCGACGACATTCGCCGAGCGCCCGCTGGTGCTGATCCCGAACGCGACATCGCCCGCCTGCCCGATTGCCACGATCTGGTGGGCGAACACCTGCTCGTAGCCGTAATCGTTGCCGATGGCCGTCACCACGCTGGAATCCGTCGTCAGCGCGAGCGCGGCGAAGGGCCGCCGGTCGCGCTGAAATCGTCCCACGAGCTCCGCGGCGACGTGTTGCGCATCCGAGGCGCTGCCGCCGTTGCCGAAGAGCAACAGTTTTCGTCCGCTCCGCAGCGCCTCGGCGATCACGGCCGCCGCCGTCAGCAGCGGCGTCGGATCGGCTTCCATGACCTGCGCATGGAGCGCGATCGTGTCGGCGATCGCCGTGCGCACGGGATCGCTCACGGGCGGATCAGACGGTCGCGGTCGAGGTTGCGCCGGAATTCCTCCTCCGTCAGCTGCAGCGGCTCGGCGACATCGGTGCCCTTGCGAATCTGCACCGGGTAGTCCTTGCGCAGCGGAAACCCCTCCCAGTCGTCCGGCATCAGCAGCCGCCGCGGATCGGGATGCCGGGTGAACACAATCCCGAACATGTCCCACACTTCGCGTTCGAGCCAGTTCGCCGCGGGCCATACGTCGCTGACCGTCGTCACCTGCGCGTCGGCGGCGTACAACCGCACCTTCATCCGCATCCGGCGGCGGTGCGCGATCGAGACCAGCGCATACACCAGCTCGAAGCGGGGATCGCGCGGCCAATAATCGGTCGCCGTCAACTCCGCGAGAAAGGCGAACGCGAGGTCGGGGTGGTCGCGAAGGGCGCGCGCCACCCCCGGGACGTCGTCCCGGGCCACGAACACGGTCGTGTGGAGATCGACCGAAGGCACCGATTCGAATTGCACGTCGGGAATCGCCTGGTGCAGCGAAGCGAGGAACGCGTCGTGGTCCATCACGCGAGCTTCTGTTGTGTGATCTTTCGCTGAAGCTGCACGATGCCGTAGATCAACGACTCCGGACGCGGCGGGCAGCCGGGCACGTAGACATCGACCGGAACCACCTGATCGACCCCCTGGACGATCGCGTAGTTGTCGAAGACGCCGCCGATCGACGCGCACGCGCCCATCGAAATCACCCACTTCGGCTCGGGCATCTGGTCGTAGATGCGGCGCAGCGCCGGCGCCATCTTCCGCGACAGGCGGCCGGCGATGATCATCAGGTCGGACTGGCGCGGGCTGCCGCGAAACACCTCGGCGCCGAATCGCGCGATGTCGTAGCGGGAGCAGCTCATCGCCATCATCTCGATGGCGCAGCAGGCGAGGCCGAAGGTCACCGGCCAGATCGACGATCGGCGCGCCCACTGGACCATCTTTTCGACCGTCGTGGTGAGCACGGGGATTTCAGCTTCGAGGCCCATCGTGTCCCCAGTCGAGGGCCCCTTTGCGCCAGACGTAGATGTAACCGGTCACCAGGAGCGCCATGAAGAGCAGCAGCTCCACAAAGCCATTCCATCCCAGCTGGCGCAGCGCCATCGCCCAGGGATACAGGAACGCCACTTCGATGTCGAACAGCAGGAAAATCATCGCCACGAGGTAGAACTTGACCGACTGGCGCTCGCGTGCATCGCCGACGGGGGGCATCCCGCACTCGTACGGCGCTTCCTTTTCAGGCGTCGGTTTACGCGGCCCCAGGACGCTCGACAGCAGGATCGAGACCAGCGCGAAGCCGGCGCCGAGCGCGATCATGATCAGGATTGAGAGCCACCCTTGCATCGTCGTCGTGGGCAGGTCTAGGCTTGTGAACGATTTCGCAAGCTAAAGCCTCATGCTAACACACAGTCCTCGGTCGCCACGCGGCGGCCGGCCGTCGGTTGCGACGCTGAGCTAGGCGTGACGGGCCGGCTCGCCTGGTTTTCGCCGCTGCCGCCGACCCGTTCAGGGATTGCGGCGTACAGCGCCGACCTGCTGCCGTACCTCGGGCGCCGATACACCATCGAGACATTCGAGGAAGGGCGCGCGCACGACTTCGTCTGGCAGCATCGCCGCGACCCGTACGAGCTGGTCGTGTACCACATCGGCAATGCGCCGTGTCACGACTACATGTGGGCGTACCTGATCGTGTATCCCGGTCTCGTCGTGCTGCACGCCGCACGACTCCACCACGCGCGCGCGCGGCAACTGCTGGCCGCGAACCGGATCGACGGCTACCGCGACGAGTTCTGGTACGACCATCCCGACGCGCCGCGCCACGTCGTCGACTACACCATCGCCGGGCTGGGCGGACCGATCGCCTACTTCTGGCCGATGCGCCGCCTGATCCTGCAGACGGCGCGTCTCGTGGCCGTGCACAGCGAGCGGGTGGCCGGCGACCTTCGCGACGAACATCCCCGGGCGCCGATCGACGTGATCCGGATGGGCGTGCCGGCGTCCGGCGCGACGAGCGAGGCGCGCGCGGCGACCCGACGGGCGCTGTCGATCCCGGATTCGGCCGTCGCGTTCGCCGTGTTCGGCAAGATGACCGGCGAGAAACGTCTCGCCCCCATCGTGCGCGCGCTCGCCGCGCTCGCCGGCTCCGGCCTCGACGTCCACCTGCTGCTCGTGGGCGACGCGACCGAGTTGCACGCCCTGCCGGCGGCGCTGCCGCACGTCGCGCGTCGCGTGCACGCTGTGGGCTACGTCACCGACGCGGCCGTCGCCGGGTATCTCGCCGCCGCCGACGTCTGCCTCTGCCTGCGCTGGCCGACGGCGCTCGAGACCTCCGCGTCATGGCTACGATGCCTCGCGGCGGGACGCGCGACGGTGGTCACCGACCTGGCCCACACCGCCGACGTGCCGGCGGAGGTGGCGCTGCGCGTCGATCTGCTGGACGAAGAGGCCTCGCTGAGTGGCGCCATGCGTGCGCTCGCGACCGACGAGGCGCTCCGCCGGCGCGTGGCGCGGGCGGGGCACGAGTGGTGGCTCGCCCATCACACGGTGGAGATGATGGCCGACGATTACCGGCGCGTGCTGGAGCGGGCGGCGGCGCTGCCGGCGCCCGCCGCGCCGGATCTCCCGCGGCATGCGCGCGAGGATTACGCCGAAGCGGCGCGGGCGCGGGCGCGCCCTTTCGACATCGCCCTCGACGACTACTGGCGCGGTCGTTGACCGGGGGGCGCCGACGCCGTTACGCCCCGAGGGCCGCGGTGGCATCGGCGATGCGGCGTTCGACTTCCGCAATCGCCTGTCGGAGTTGCGTCTTGCGGCGATCGTTTGTGGTGGCGGCGAGCTGGGCGTCGAGCTCTTTGCGCGCCAGTCTCAACGATTCGAGCGCGCGAACCTTTTCAGGGTCGCGCACTGTTCTGGTCTGTGTCCGGGCCCGCTCGCGCTCGAGCTCCTCCATGCGTTCCTGAATGCGGGAATCCTGGTCGATGAGTCCTTCGCCGGCATCACCCATAATCCGCACATTATAAGATGGCGACGTGGCGCGCTCGTCGAGCAATTCGCTCGCGCTTTTTCATCCCGCGGTCTCCGACTGGTTCTCCGCGTCATTCGACGCCCCGACGCGGCCGCAGGAGCTCGGCTGGCCGGCAATTGCGCGGCGCGAGTCGACGCTCATCCTCGCGCCGACGGGCAGCGGCAAGACGCTGGCGGCGTTCCTCTGGTGTCTCGATCGGTTGATGTTTGCGCCGGCGCCGCCCCGGAGCGGCCGCTGTCGCGCGCTCTACGTGTCGCCGCTCAAGGCGCTGGCCGTGGACGTGGAACGGAACCTCCGCGCGCCGCTGGCCGGCATCGCGCAGGTCGCCGCGCGGCGGGGTGAGGCGGTCACGCCGCTGGCGATCGCGATTCGCACGGGCGACACGCCGCAGAGCGATCGCGCCCGGTTTCAGCGCGAACCCGCCGACATCCTGATCACGACGCCGGAATCGCTGTATCTCCTGCTGACATCGAACGCGCGCGACGCGCTGCGGTCAATCGACACGCTCATCATCGACGAGATCCACGCGCTGGTGCCGACCAAGCGGGGCGCGCATCTCGCGCTGTCGCTCGAACGCCTCGAGGACCTCTGCGTCGCGTCGCCTCAGCGAATCGGCCTGTCGGCAACCCAGCGTCCGCTCGACGAGGTGGCGCGGTTCCTCGGCGGGGCGCGGCCGCCCGATCGCGGCGCGACGCGGGGCAGGCGGCCGACGCCGGCGCATGCCCGCGCCACCGACAGCGCCGCCTCGGCCGAGGCCGACCTCGAACGCGAATTCGCGTCCCATCGCGGGACCGTCCACTATCGACCGGTCACGATCGTCGACGCCGGCGAAAAGAAGGCGTTGGCGCTGACGATCGAAGTACCGGTTGAGGACATGGCGAAGCTCACGACGGCCGACGACATCCCGAGCGGTCCCGCCTCGGTCGGCGACACGCGACCGTCGATCTGGTCGGCGATCCATCCGCGTCTGCTCGAGCTGATCCGCGCGCATCGATCGACGCTGATCTTCGTGAACAGCCGGCGCCTCGCCGAACGGCTCGCTGGCGCGCTCAACGAGCTCGCCGGCGAGACGCTCGTCCGCTCGCATCACGGGTCGATCGCCCGGACCCAGCGCGTCGAGGTCGAGGACCTGCTCAAGGCGGGGCTCCTGCGGGCGCTCGTCGCGACCTCGTCGCTCGAGCTCGGGATCGATATGGGCGCCATCGACCTCGTGGTTCAGATTGAGGCGCCGCCGTCGGTCGCGAGCGGACTGCAACGGATCGGCCGTGGCGGTCATACGGCGCACGCGATCAGTGAAGGCGTCATCTTCCCGAAGTTCCGCGGCGACCTGGTGGCCTGCGCGGCGGTCGCGAAGGCCATGCATGAGGGGGCGGTCGAAGCGACGCGCTATCCACGCAATCCCCTCGATATCGTCGCGCAGCACGTGGTGGCGATGACGTCGATGGATCCCTGGGACGTGGACGCTTTGTTTGCCCTCGTCCGCCGCGCCGCGCCGTTTGCGGAGCTGTCGCGCACCGTGTTCGACGGCGTGCTCGACATGCTGTCGGGCCGGTATCCGTCCGATGAGTTCGCGGAACTCCGGCCGCGCGTCACCTGGGATCGCGTGGGCGGCACATTGGCGGCGCGGGAGGGTGCCAAGCGCGTGGCGATCGCAAACGGCGGGACGATCCCCGATCGCGGCCTGTACGGGGTCTTTCTGCTCGGCGCGGGACCGGGCGCCGCGCGCGTCGGGGAACTCGACGAAGAAATGGTCTTCGAAAGCCGCGTCGGCGAAACCTTCGTCCTCGGCGCCTCATCGTGGCGCATCGAGGAGATCACGCATGACCGGGTGATTGTGTCGCCGGCCCCCGGCGAGCCGGGCAAAATGCCCTTCTGGAAAGGCGACCGTGCCGGACGGCCGCTCGAGCTCGGACTCGCGATCGGCCACCTGACGCACGACCTGCTGCGGCTGCCGGCGGCCGCCGCCGTCGATCGTCTGACCCGCGAGCACGACCTCGACGCGCGCGCCGCCGAGAACCTGCTGCAGTACCTGCGCGATCAGCTCGCCGCGGCCCGCGCGGTCCCCGACGCCTCGACGGTCGTCGTCGAGCGCGTGCGCGACGAGCTCGGCGACTGGCGGGTCTGCGTGCTCTCCCCGCGCGGGGGACGAATCCACGCGCCATGGGCGATGGCGGTCGCCGCGAAGGTTCGCGAAGAGACGGGAGCTGACGTCGAGACGCTCTGGGGCGACGATGGTTTTGTCGTGCGGTTTCCGGACGTCGACCAGCCGCCGGACCCGCGGCTGCTCACTCCGGATCCGGACGAGGCCGCCTCGCTGGTCGTGCGGCAGCTCGGCGCGACGGCGCTCTTCGCCGGAAAGTTTCGGGAAAACGCAGCGCGCTCGCTGCTGCTGCCCAAACACCGGCCCGGCACGCGGGCGCCCCTGTGGCAACAGCGCAAGCGCGCGGCTGACCTGCTCGCGGTCGCCTCGCGCTACGGCTCGTTTCCGGTGCTGCTCGAGACCTACCGCGAGTGTCTGCGTGATTTCTTCGACATGCCCGCGCTGGTGTCGACGCTCGCCGACCTGCGCAGCCGCCGGATTCGTCTGGTGACCGTCGACTCGGAGACTCCGTCGCCCTTTGCGGCGTCGCTGCTCTTCACCTACGTCGCGAGCTTCATCTACGATGGCGATGCGCCCCTGGCCGAGCGGCGCGCCCAGGCCCTCGCCGTCGACCAGTCACAGCTGCGCGAGCTGCTCGGCGACGCCGAGCTTCGCGATTTGCTCGACGCCGATGCGATCGACGCACTCGAGTACCACCTGCAACGGCTCGACCTGGCACACCAGGCGAAAAGCGCTGACGCGGTCCACGATCTTTTGCTGGGCCTCGGCGATTTGACGCGTGAGGAGCTGGCGGCGCGGTGCGCCACGATTGACGCGGCGGCCACCCTCGACGATCTCGTGCGGGCACGCCGGGCGCTCGAAATCCGGGTGGGCGGCGATCCCCGTTTTATCGCGATCGAGGACGCCGCGCGGTTCCGCGACGCGATCGGCGTTCCGCTGCCTCCCGGAGTGCCCGAATCGCTGCTGTCGCCGGTTCGGGACCCCGCCGGCGATCTCGCGCTGCGGTACGCGCGCACGCACGCGCCGTTCATCGCAACCGATTTCGCGGCGCGCTACGGCCTCGGCGTGCACGCGGCGGAAGCCATCCTGACGCGCCTGACGGCGGAAGGCCGACTCGTCGAGGGTGAGTTCCGGCCAGGCGGCACCAAACGCGAGTGGACCGACGCCGCGGTGCTTCGCATGATTCGCCGCCGCTCGCTCGCGAAGCTCCGACAGGAAGTGGAGCCGGTCGACCAGTCGGTGCTCGGCCGCTTCACGGCCACGTGGCAGGGAATCGTCAAGCGGCGATCGGGCGCCGATGCGCTCCTCGACGCAATCGAGCAGGTGCAGGGAGCACCCCTTCCGGCTTCGATTCTGGAGACGGAGATTCTGCCGGCGCGTGTCGACCTGTACGATCCGGCCGATCTCGACGCGGTGACGGCTGCGGGCGAGGTCGTGTGGGTCGGGATCGAGCCGCTCGGAGAGCGCGACGGCCGGGTCGCGCTCTATCTCGCCGATCACCTGCCGCGCCTCATCGCCCCGGCCAGCCGCCCGTCACGGCCCGACGGCGAGCGGGAACGTGCGATTCTCGAGTACCTCCGCGCGAACGGCGCGTCGTTTTTCGGTCCGCTGCACGAAGCCGTTGGTGGCGGCTATCCCAATACGACCGTCGACGCGCTGTGGGAGCTCGTGTGGCGGGGCGATATCACCAATGACACGTTCCATGCCCTGCGGGCGTTTACGAGGGCGCACGCAGCACGCCGCAAAATGCGCCGGCTCGAACCGGCGGCGTTCCGGTCGCGCCGACTCGCGCCGCCGTCGGCGGAAGGGCGCTGGACGCTCGTCCGTCGGGGCGCGAAGCAGGATGCGACGAAGTGGGCCGCTGCCCTCACCGAGCAACTGCTGGCGCGCCACGGCGTGGTGACGCGCGAAGCCGTCGCCGCCGAAGCCATTCCCGGCGGATTCGGCCTCGTCTATACGGTGCTGAAAGGACTGGAGGAAAACGGACGGATCCGGCGCGGGTACTTCGTCGCCGGGCTCGGCGCGACGCAGTTTGCGCTGCCAGGCGCGCTCGATCTGTTGCGATCGCTCAGGGACGCGCCCGACGATGCGGAAATCGTCACGCTTGCGGCCACCGACCCGGCCAATCCGTACGGCGCGACCCTGAAATATCCCCGGCCGGGCGAGACGGGCGCGACGGGCTCGGCACGGGCCGGCCGCGGCCCCGTGCGAACGGTCGGCGCAACGGCGATCCTCGTCAACGGGGCGTTGGCGGCGTACCTGGCACGCGGCGATCGACAGCTGCTGACGTTTCTGCCCGACGGCGAACCGATCCGAACGAAAACGGCGCGCGGGATCGCGCGGACGCTGATCGACCGCGCTCGCACCGGTACCGTGCAGGCCGACGCACCTCGGGGCATGCTGATCGAGGAAATCGACGGCGTCTCGCCGTCCCTCCATCCGATGGCGCCGTTTCTGGCTGAAGCGGGATTCGTCGCCGGGGCGTTGGGGATGCAGGCGACGCTGGGGCGTCCATCCCCGCCCCCCGCCCATCAGGCCGCGACCGGCCGGCCGTTCATCGCGAACCGCCGGCCGGCCAGGTCAACGATTTCGAGTCCTTTCGCGCGCCGTTACTTCGACGAAGGCGAGGACGACGCGTGAGGCTTCGTCACGCGGATTTCGGAGGCGTGCAACATGTCGGCATCGCCTTTGTGGAACCAGACGCCGACCGTGTCGCCGACCGCCACGGCGTCGGTGATCGTGATGCGTCCACCGTTCGTGGCGGCCATCGTGCCGAGGCCCTTGCCGATCACCTTCGTGCGTGGATCGATTGTGAACGTCTGCGTAAAGGACGCGTTTCCCATCGTCCCTTTGATTGCCAGCGACGTCGCCGACACGGCCGTCACGCGCCCTGCCGAATGCTCGTCGCCCTCGCCCTCGGTCAACCGGGCGATTGCGCGGATGCGGGCCGCACGGAACTGACCCGATTGATCCGCGTAGGTAATCTCCACGGACTGGCCCATGCGCAGGAGCTCCCCGACTTGCGGGCCGGGACGGCCCGCGTTTTGGGCGGCGCGCGTCTTGGTGCCGGCGCCGACCGCCTCGACCACCGTGTGAGTGTCGACGGCGAAGACCATGTCGCGGGCGCCGGCCCGCATGGTGATCGAGTCGGTTCCGATCGAGGTAATCGTTCCGCGCGTCATGTGTGTGTTCTGAGCGACGGCCGTCGCCACGTCCCAGCCAAACAGCGCGACGACGATGACTGACCAAGCGACGATCCTGCGAGTCATAGCGGCCCTCCTTCTAAGGCGCTGTGCCTGAAGGCGATACCATCCTGCTTACCGCGCGGACCCTCCACCGCGCCCTGGCCGGGTCGCGTGTGGTGCGATTCGAATCGGTCTTCCCGCTGATCACGCGCGCTTCCGGCGAAGATCGGATCATCGGGCGGGTCGTCGAATCGGTGTCGGCGCGGGGCAAGCACCTGCTCATCGCCTTTTCCGGTGATCTCGTCCTGCGCACGCACATGCGGATGAACGGCAGCTGGCACATCTATCCGCCGGGCGCGCGCTGGCGGCGCCCGGCGCACCAGGCGCGCCTACTCGTCGCCACCGAACGAGCGGTGGCAGTCGGCTTCAACGTGCCTGTCGCAGAGCTGCTGCCGGCTCGCCAGCTCGCGCGGCACGACGAGCTGCGATCGCTCGGACCCGATCTCCTTGCCGAGCCGTTCGACGCGGGCGAGGCCATGAAACGCGTCAGAAGCCACCCGCGCGAGCCCATCGGCGAGGTTCTCCTCGACCAGCGCGTGGTGGCCGGCCTCGGCAACGTGTTCAAGTCAGAAATCCTGTTTCTGGCCGGAATCGACCCGTTCGCGGCCACGTCGCAGCTCACCGATGCGCAGCTCGATCACATGCTCACGCTTGCGCGGAAACTGATGAAGGTCAGCGTCGCGATCGGACGCCGTGTGACGCGGAGCAGTCTCGACCCCTCACGCCGCCTGTGGGTCTACGGGCAGGGCGGCCAGCCCTGTTACCGGTGTCGCACGACAGTCCAGGCGAAGAAGACGGGCCCTCATGCGCGAATCACGTACTGGTGTCCACGCTGCCAGTCCGGGGCATGAGCGGACGTGCGGCGTGACGAAGGGGCCACCGCGGGTCCGCGGGCGCTCAACGAATCCGATCGGGACAGGCGTAAATGTTGAAGCTGTCGCCGCGCGCAAAACCCACCAGGGTGATGCCGGCCGCGACCGCCAGATCGATCGCCAGGCTTGATGGCGCCGAGACGGCCGCCAGAATGGGGATGCCGGCCACGGCGGCTTTCTGCACGATCTCGAACGACGTGCGGCCACTCACGCAGAGGGCGTACGCCGACAGCGGCAGGTCGTCTCGCATCACGCGTCGGCCGATCACCTTGTCAACTGCGTTGTGGCGCCCGACATCTTCAGCCACATCGACCAGCATGCCGTCGGCGGCAAATAGTCCGGCGGCGTGCAACCCGCCCGTCTCGTCAAACGCCGGCTGCGCCGCTCGCAAGCGGGTTGGGAGCGACGCGACGACGGCCCAGGGCATCGTGGTGGTCGAGGCAACGGCCGGCAGGTCTTCCGTCAGCGAGTCGATTGTCTGCCGGCCGCAGACTCCGCACGCGGAGGCCGCCGCGAGGTCGCGCCGGTGGCCGAGGGCCTGCGCGACCATGCGCTCATCGGCAAACGTCACATTGACCACGTTGTCGTTGCCGGCGTCGGCGCAGTGCTCGATCAAGGCCAGGTCGTCGCTCGTCCGGATCAGCCGCTCAGCCAGCAGAAACCCGGCCGCAAGCTCGCGATCACTGCCGGGCGTGCGCATGATCGTGGCAAACGGCTCGCCGTGCACCCGGATCGTGAGCGGTTCCTCGGCTGCCGCGCGATCCGTCGCCGCCATCCGCCCGCCGCCGTGGACGCGGACGATCTCGACCGCCTGCGTCAAGCGCGTCACACCAGGATCTTAGACGACGGCAGGCCTAAACTAAAATGCCCGGATGGCCGCGAACGTCTCGTTCGACATTACCTCCACGATCGACTTCGCCGAAGTCGACAACGCGCTGAATCAAGCCCGGAAGGAAGTGGGCCAGCGGTACGACTTCAAGGGCGTGACCGCCGAGATCGACTTGAGCGAAAAGGACAAGACGCTGACGCTCGTCACCGACGACGACTTCAAAATGAATGCGCTGTGGGAGATCGTCCAGACGCGCCTGGTGCGGCGGGGGGTGCCGATCAAGAACTTCCAGGTGCCCGCCAGCGAGCCGGCGGCCGGCGGCAAGGTCCGCCGCGCGATTCAGATTCAGCAGGGCATCCCGATCGAGGCGGCACGCGCCATCGTGAAGTTCATCAAGGACAAGAAACTCAAGAAGGTGCAGGCCGCGATTCAGGCGGATCAGGTCCGCGTGTCGTCGCCGTCAAAGGACGAGCTGCAGGAGGCGATTCACGCGCTGCGTGAGCACGACTTCGGGGTTGCGCTGCAGTTCGGCAACTACCGGTAGGCGCGGGGTCGGGTCTCGCGCTGCTTCCTCTTCTCCTTCTTTTTCTCTCCCCGACCCGTCGTCGGTCCGATTGAGCAGCCGCTGCGACGGGTGGTCGGTCATCTGCTGGGCCGGATAGCGGACGTCGCAACAGGATTTCTTCGCGCGAGACCGTGCGCAGCTCGTCGGCCGTCTAGCGATCGAGCGGCATCGATCCGGGGCTTCAGGCGGCCGGATCCCTGGCCACGATCAGCGCAAACGCCGGCGTCGCTTGCAGTTCGAACGACCCGACCACGCGGAGAACGGCCAGGACGAACATCGTGGTGAACGCGGCCGGCATCCAGACGCGAAGGCCGGATGCCAGCCCACTGGCGAGCGTCAACCGCATGACGCCGGCATCCTTCTCTTCCTCGGTCTTCGACCGACTGGGCACGAGCCTGGCGGTACCGTCGAAGCGCCAAACGCGCGCGCGCGGCTTGCTCCGACGAGGAGCATCCGGCGCGGTCGCCAGCCCCGGCGACACCGTGGCCATCAGCATCGGCAGACGCGATCAGCAGCCTCCACCTGCCTCCGCATGGCTGAGCTGGGCAAGAACACGCCTACGGTCGAGCTGCTCGCGTGGCGTTCAGCTTGCACCTTTTTGAGAAGGTGCTGGCCACACGACGCCCGCTGTCGACATACCGGCTGCAGCTGAACCGCGATTTCACCTTTGCTAAGGCCACTTGCATAGTCGGATACCTGGCCGACCTTGGCGTCGGGGATGTCTACGCCTCGTCTTATCTCGCTGCAGTTCCGGGAAGCCCACACGGCTACGACGTCAGCGATCCGACACGGCTCAATCCCGACCTCGGCACCGACACCGAGTACTGGGTCTGGATTCGGGCGATGCAGGCCCACGGGATGGGGCACCTGATCGACGTCGTGCCGAACCACATGGGGATCGCGGCATCAGCGAATCCGTGGTGGCTCGATGTGCTCGAGAACGGGCCCAGCTCGCGGTACGCGCGGTTCTTCGACATCGAATGGCATCCGATCAAGGCCGAGTTGGCCGACAAGGTTCTCATCCCGGTGCTCGGCGATCAGTACGGCGAAGTCCTCGAGCGCCGGGAGTTGCAGCTGGCGTTTCAGGACGGCGGCTTTCGCGTCCAGTACTACGACGAGGTGCTGCCGATCGCGCCAGACACGTATCCGCAGGTACTCGCCGACGAACTGCCCGACTGGCTCGCGATGCACCGCGGCGACGACGCCGACGAGATGCAGAGCATCATGACGGCGGCCTCGAATCTGCCGTCGCGCAGCGCGCGGGATCCCGACGCGATCGCGACGCGCGCGCGCGAGAAGGAAATCGTCAAGCGCCGGCTCGCCGATCTCGCATCGCGCAGCGTGCCGGTCGGCGCGCTGATCGGCCGCGCGGTGACCCGTCTCAATGGGATCGCGGGGCAGCCGCACAGCTTTGATGCGCTCGATCGTCTGCTGAGCGCGCAGTCGTACCGCGTGGCGCACTGGCGGGTGGCGTCCGAAGAGATCAACTACCGGCGCTTTTTCGACGTCAACCAGCTGGCGGCGCTCCGCATGGAAGACCCGGCGGTGTTCGACGAGGTCCATCGCCTGATCTTCCAACTCGTCGAACGTGGCGCCGCCACCGGCCTGCGCCTCGATCATGTCGACGGCCTCTTCGCGCCCGGCGACTATCTCCGCCGCCTGCAGTCGCGCCTTCAGCATCCGTTCTACATCGTCGTCGAAAAGATCCTCGCGACGGGTGAACAGCTGCCGCACGAGTGGCCGATCGCCGGCACCACCGGATACGAGTTCGGGGCGGTCGTCAACAATCTATTCGTCGATGGACGCAACGAGCGCGCGCTCGAGGACATCTATTGGCGGTTCATCCGCGAACGGCGCGAGCGGCAGACCTTCGAGGATCTGGCCTACCGGAGCAAGAAACAGATTCTGCACGAAACGATGTCGGGCGATATCAACTCACTCGGCCATCAGCTGAACTGTTTCTCCGAGCGCAACCGCCACTTTCGCGATTTCACGCTCTACAACCTGATCTCGACGATCAAGGAGATCATCGCCAGCTTCCCGGTGTACCGGACATACGTCAACGAACAGGATCCCATCAGCGAGCACGATCGCCGGTACATCGGCGAGGCGGTGCGAAGCGCGAAGCGGCGGGCCGGCGGCATGACGTCGCTGGCCTTCGATTTCATCGAACGGCTGCTCCTGAAGCGGACGCCCGTGGCGACCCCGGAGGAGAGCGCCGAGCGCGCCCGGATCATCGGGAAATTCCAGCAGATTACGAGCCCGATCGCCGCCAAAGGCATCGAAGACACCGCGCTGTATCTGTACAACCGGCTCGTCTCTCTCAACGAAGTCGGCAGCGATCCGACCGTGTTCGGCCTCTCTCCGGCGCAGGTGCATCGGTGGATGGCCGAGCGGCAGCGGTGCTGGCCGGCGGCGCTGTCGACAACCTCCACGCACGATACCAAGCGCGGCGAGGACGTCCGCGCACGCCTCAACGTCCTCTCGGAAATCCCGGGCGCGTGGAGAGCGGCGGTGTAGAAATGGCGGGCACTCAACCGCCGCCACAAGACCGACCTCGCCGAAGGCGTGCCGGACCGCAATGAGGAGTACTTCATCTATCAGACGCTGGTCGGTGCCTGGCCGAGCGATCCGACGGGCCACGAGGCCGATAGCCGCTTTTGCCGGCGGATCGTCGACTACATCCGCAAGGCGCTCCGGGAGTCGAAGGTTCACACCAGTTGGATCAGTCCGAACGAAGAGTATGAACGAGCGGTCACCCGATTCATCACCGCCATCCTGCAGCGCCGGCGGTCGAATCCGTTTCTCCGCGCGTTCGTGCCATTTCAGCGACGCGTCGCCGAACTGGGGATCTACAACAGCCTTGCGCAACTCGTCCTGAAGATTACGGCGCCCGGCGTCCCCGACTTCTACCAGGGGACCGAGTGGTGGGACCTCAATCTGGTCGATCCCGACAACCGTCGCCCGGTCGACTACGAGCGGCGGCGGAACACGCTGGCCGCGTTGCAGAGCTGTCCGGGACCGGCCGGCGACTGTGCGAGCGACCTGCTGGACCATCGTGCCGACGGGCGCGTCAAGATGTTCGTGATGGCGCGCGCACTCCAGGCGCGCCGGGAGTTTCAGCCCGTGTACGAGGAGGGCGACTACGTGCCCCTCGAGGTGTCCGGCGAGCGGCACGACTGCGTGTTCGCGTTTGCGCGCGCCGCCGCCGCCGGGGTGGCCCTTACGATTGTCCCGCGCCTGATCGCGTCCCTGATCCCCGACGTGGCGGCCCCGCCGCTCGGGCGCGCGGTGTGGGGCGACACGCGGATCGACGTCGGCCCGGCGCTGCACGGGTCGTCCGGTCGGTGGCGCAATGTGTTCACGACGGCGCTCATCGACACCCCCGGCGGATCGGGCGATCGCTCGCTCGACGTCGCTGCGCTGCTCGAGCGCTTTCCGGTTGCCGTGCTCGTCCCGTGCTCCGCGTGACGGCGCGGTCGCCCGATTGACGCGCGATTCGCGGCCCTTCGCCGCACGCCGGCTCCACCCCGCCGTTCCACGCAATCCCGCCTTGATGTAACGTCGCCCTATGGATCTCGAATCTGACCTTCGCCGCGGCGTCCGCGGCGAAGTGCGGTTTGACCGCGGCAGCCGCGCGCTGTACGCGACCGACGGCTCCAACTACCGCCAGGTGCCGCTCGGCGTCGTCCTCCCGCAGTCGAAGGACGACGTCCTGGCGACCATTGACATCTGCCGTGCGCATGGTGCGCCGATTCTGTCGCGGGGAGGCGGCACGAGCCTCGCCGGTCAGTGCTGCAACGTCGCCGTCGTCATGGACATGTCGAAGTACTTCAACTGCGTGCTCGACATCGACCGTGATCAGCGATTCGCGCGTGTCGAGCCGGGATGCATCCTCGACACCTTGCGCGACGCGGCGGCGCCCTACGGGCTCACCTTCGGCCCCGATCCGGCGACGCACAATCGCTGCACCATCGGCGGCATGCTGGGCAACGACTCGTGCGGCGTGCATTCGGTGATGTCGCAGTTCTACGGACCGGGACCGCGCACGACCGACAACACGCGACGCCTCGAGATCGTCACCTACGACGGCCTTCGGCTGTGGGTCGGCGCGACGAGCGAGGACGAGCTGCAACGCGTGATCGAGGGCGGCGGCCGCCGGGGCCAGATTTACGCCGCGCTGCGGCAGCTGCGCGATCGCTATGGTGAGCTGATTCGCGCCCGGTATCCGAAGATTCCTCGCCGCGTCTCGGGCTACAACCTCGACGAGCTGCTGCCCGAACGCGGATTCAATGTCGCGCGCGCGCTCGTCGGAACCGAATCGACGTGCGTGACGATCCTCGAAGCCGAACTGCTGCTCGTCCCCAATCCGCCGGCGCGTTCGCTGCTCGTACTGGGGTACCCCGATGTGTACAGCGCCGGCGATCACGTTCCGGAGCTGCTCGAACTGCGACCGATCGGACTCGAAGGGATGGATGACGTTCTCATCGACGATATGAAGAAGGCGCGCCTCCACCCTGAGCGCATCACTCTGCTGCCCGAGGGCAAGGGTTGGCTGCTCGTCGAATTCGGCGGCGACTCGCGCGAGGAGAGCGACGCGAAGGTCCGGGCGGCGATGGCGGCGCTGCGGGCGAAGCCGAATCCGCCGTCGATGAGAACGTTCGATGACCCGCGGCAGGAGGCGTCGATCTGGAAGGTGCGCGAGTCGGGCCTCGGGGCCACCGCGCATGTCCCCGGCGAAGCGCTGACCTGGGAGGGATGGGAAGACTCCGCCGTCCCTCCGCATCGGGTTGGCGATTACCTGCGGGACCTGCGGAGGCTGTTCCAGAAATTCGGATACAGCGGCACGCTATACGGCCATTTCGGCCAGGGCTGCATCCACACCCGAATCGATTTCGACCTCGAGAGCGCCGCCGGCATCGAAAAATACCGGCGATTCATCGACGAGGCGTCGACCCTCGTGGTGGCGTACGGGGGATCGCTCTCCGGCGAGCATGGCGACGGGCAATCGAGGGCGGAGTTTCTGCCGAAGATGTTCGGGCCGGAACTGGTCGAGGCGTTCCGCGCGTTCAAGACCACCTGGGATCCCGAGGGCCGCATGAACCCGGGCAAAATCGTCAACCCGTACCGGATCGACCAGAACCTGCGCCTCGGCGCCGACTACCGGCCGCCCCGTCCGGCAACCCACTTCCGCTTCCCGGACGATCGAAACAGCTTTGCGTTCGCGACGCTGCGCTGCGTTGGCGTCGGGGAATGCCGGCGCGAACGCGGCGGCACGATGTGCCCGAGCTATCGCGTGACGCGAGACGAAATGCATTCGACACGCGGGCGCGCGCGACTGTTGTTCGAGATGCTCGAGGCCGACCCGCTGCGCGGCGGCTGGCGTGACGAGCACGTGAAAGAGGCGCTCGATCTGTGCCTCGCGTGCAAGGGCTGCAAGAGCGACTGCCCCGTGAAGGTCGACATGGCGACCTACAAGGCAGAGTTCCTCTCGCACTATTACGCCGGACGCGTGCGGCCGGTGTCCGCGTATGCGATGGGCTGGATCCACATCTGGGCACGGCTGGCTGCACGGGCGCCGCGGCTCGTCAACACGCTGACGCACCTGCCAGGCCTCTCGTCGCTCATCAAGCAGTCGGGCGGCATTGCGCCCGAGCGCACGGTGCCGCGCTTCGCGGATCGCACATTCACCGACTGGTTTCGATCGCGGGACGGGGCCGCCCGCCGCGGCTTGACCGATGAGCGGGCGTCCGTGATCCTCTGGCCGGACACCTTCACCAATCATTTCCACCCGGAGACGGCGATCGCGGCGACCGAGGTGCTCGAACGCGCCGGCTGCCGCGTACTCGTGCCTGTCGAGTCGATGTGCTGCGGCCGTCCCCTCTACGATTACGGATTCCTGCGCTACGCGAAGCGTCTGTTGCGGCACGTGATGGACACGCTGCGCCCGCACCTCGACGCCGGCACGCCAATCGTCGTGCTCGAGCCGAGTTGCCTGGCCGTTTTTCGCGACGAGCTCCTCGGCCTGTTTCCCGGAAACCCGGACGCGACGCGGCTGTCCCGGCAGGCGTTCCTGCTGAGCGAATTCCTGCGCCATCAGGTCGACGGTTACACACCGCCCCGCCTGAGCGGTTCGCTGATGCTGCACGGCCACTGTCATCACAAAGCCATTGCGACGCTCGACGACGAAGAGGCGCTCCTGCGAGCGACGGGGATCCAGCTGGAATCGCTTGACTCCGGCTGTTGCGGGATGGCCGGCAGCTTCGGTTTCGAAGCGGCGCACTATCAAACGTCAATGGCAGTCGGCGAGCTGGTCCTGCTGCCGGCTGTCCGGCACGCCGCCGCCGATACGCTCATCGTCGCCGATGGATTCAGCTGCCGGGAGCAAATCGCGCAGGGCGCCCACCGGCGCGCGTGGCATCTTGCTGAGGTGCTGAACCGCGCGCACCTCGCACCAGCCACGCCCGTCACGAACCGGCCTTGATGGCGCGCGTCCAGAGCGCGATCTGCGAGGGGGTCATCAGCCCGAACGGCTCTTCGCGACCGTCGCGGTATTTCCAGTATTCGACGTCGTGCAAGTATTGCTCGCGCGAGATCAACGTTCCGTAACAGATGTCGTTCTGGAGGTTCGGCCGGCTGCGCGTCAGGCGACGGACCAATTCCTCGAGCACCCAGCTCGGAACGTTCTGACGTTTGTCGGGATACACGAATCCAAACATGATCAGGTGGCTCAGCAGGACCCGCCAGTGGTCGCCGAACCGCATCAGCAGTCGCGGCCAGTCGAGCGCGGCTCCGGTCTCGCGCAGCAGGTGCATCACATCGGCGCCGTCGAAGCGCTCCCGCTCCTGGATGAACGCTTTCGACCAGATGATCTCTTCGCATGGCGCGATGCGGACGATCAACCCGAGCACGTTCGTTTTTGATGCATGGTCGAACCAGAGCTCATCGACACGGGCGACCCCGTTGCCCGAATTGAAGATCACATCCATGAAGTGCCCGCCGGCGTGAATCTTTCCGAGCCAGTGCGGGAACGACAGCTCGGTCTCGTAGCCGAGGCGGTCGAACGCCTCGAGGACGCGCGGACGATCCTCCGGTTTCACAAACACGTCGAGATCTTTGGTCTCGCGCGGCACCCGGGAGTGATAAGAGAACGCGAACGCGCCGCCGAGCAGAAACGGGATGCGCCTGTCCTCGAGCGTCCGAATTGCCTCGATGTAGAACTCAGCCGCCGGATCCTGCCCGGCGCGTGCCGTCCATGTCTCCATGCAATCCCTCAGGACGCGATCACGTCGGTGGCGCGGCGCCGCGGCTGAGCGGCCAGACGATCCTCGACGGGCAGGTCGAAGACCCGGAACGGCGGACGATCGACGGCCGTGCGGGTCAGAAGCGGCATCGACACGTTATAGACGGGCACGCCGTTTTTCGTCTTCGCCTGCAGTTGCCCGCGGTGGGCATGGCCGTGGAGGACGAGCGACACCGGGTAGCGGCCGATCGGTTCTTCGAGGCGGCTCGATCCGAGAAACGGATAGATCTCGAGCGGCTCGCCTTCGACGGTTCCGACAATGGGCGCGTAGTGCAGGAGGACGACGAGCGGAGCGCTGCGCAACCGCGCCAGGGCGGCCTCGAGCTTCAGCGCTTCGTCGACCGCCTCGCGCACGAACTGCTTGATGGTCGGCTCGCCCCAGGGTCCGAGCGCACGCTGGCCGAATCCGCCGCCGAAGCCTTTCACACCCGCAACGCCAACGCCCTTCACCTCGCAGGCGTCGCCATCGAGGATCGTCACGCCGGCCTCCGACAGAATCGCGGTGATCTCGCCCGCCCTGCCCGACTCGACGTCGTGGTTTCCGAGCACGGCGCAGACCGGAATGCGAAGCGACGGCAGCTCGCGCGCCAGGGTTTTGGCTTCGTCCGGGAGGCCGGAATCCGTGAGGTCGCCGGCAATCAGAGCGAGGTCAGCCGCCTCGGCGATTTGGGCGAAGAGTGGTTGAAAAGCGCCCTGGGAGGACTTCGTGCAGTGCAAATCCGCCAGCGCGGCGAGGCGCACGGTCCCAGCCATAAAGGCCGAAACCGTTTCAAGAGTTACGCCAGACCCACCTCGATGCAAACTGATGAGCTTGCCGCCGAATCGGCGACACCCCTAGTATCCCGGTTCATGGCAGCTGGTCCGCTCGTGTTGATCGTCGAAGACGATCCTGAGACGAGGCATTTCTATACCGCCGCGTTCGAGCGCGGCGGCTTCGAAACCGAGCAGGCCCACAATGGTCATCAGGCGCTTGCAAAGGCGTTGTCGAGTCCGCAGCCCGATCTGATTCTCACCGACATTGCGGTGCCCGGCCTCGACGGGATCGAGCTGTGCCGACGCCTGCGCGCCGACGAACGGACTCGCGGCATTCCGGTCCTCGCGATCACCGGCTATGACGATCGCCATTATCCCGACCGCGTCAGGATCGCCGGCGCCAACCACGTCCTGCTGAAGCCCTGCGACAGCGAGCTCCTCGTGAACGAGGCGCGCCGTTTGCTCTCGAAGTAGGGGCGGCACGCCGTCGTGGTATTTGCTGCCGGCGATCGCGGTCGCGATCGCTGACTCTAGTGGTGCGGACGTGGCCGTACGTGGCAGGCTCCGGATTCGGGCATGTAGCCGATCGGCGGGCTCGGCATTTCGCTGCTGATGCGCGCGGCCATCCTGCTGACCCGGCCGCGCCGCGTCGTCTGACCTGACGAGCCGGGCGGTCTCTGCGTCGGTGGCGCCGCCCATCCCGCGTAATAGAATGTCACGCCACGGGTATGTCCACTGCGAAAGAGTCGGCCTTTGAAATGGCCGCGTCGAATGTGCGGTTCGGCGCCGGCGTCACACGCGAGGTCGGCATGGATCTCGCGGAACTCGGCGCACGACGCGTGTTGGTGCTGACCGACCCAATCGTCGGGCGCCTGCCGCCGGCGCTCGCCGTCATGGAATCGCTCGAGGCGAACGGCATTGCCGCCGCCATGTTCGATCGGGTCCGCGTCGAACCGACCGATGAGTCGTTCCGCGAGGCAATCGCCTTTGCCGCGGCTGATCACTTCGATGCTTTCGTCGCGGTTGGCGGCGGGTCGACCATCGACACCGCCAAGGCCACAAACCTGTACACAACGTACCCGCCGGAAGACTTTCTCGATTACGTGAATCCGCCAATCGGCAGAGGCCTGCCGGTCCCTGGTCCGCTGAAGCCGCTGATGGCCGTTCCGACAACGGCCGGCACCGGCAGCGAAACCACCGGCGTGAGCATTTTCGATTTGACGAGCCTGCATGCGAAAACCGGGATCGCCAGCCGACGGCTGAAGCCGACGCTCGGTTACCTCGACCCGAACAACACGCGCACGATGCCACCGCAGGTCGCGGCCTCGAGCGGCCTCGACATCCTCAGCCACGCGGTGGAGTCGTACACGGCGATGCCCTTCACCGACCGGCCGAAACCGGATCGGCCGGCCCTGCGGCCCGCATATCAGGGATCGAATCCGATCAGTGATATCTGGTCGATCGCGGCGCTGCAGATCGTCGCGAACTACCTGGTCCGCGCCGTCGAGGATCCGTCCGACGATGAGGCGCGAGCGCAGATGATTCTCGCGGCGTCATACGCCGGCGTCGGATTTGGCAACGCGGGGGTCCATCTGCCGCATGGCATGTCGTATCCGGTGTCGGGCCATGTGAAAACGTACCGGGCACCCGGCTACGACGTCGACCATCCCATCGTGCCGCACGGCTTCTCGGTCATCCTGAACGCCCCGGCAGTTTTTCGCTTCACCGCCCCGGCCCATCCCGATCGTCATCTGACTGCAGCCGCGGCGCTTGGAAGCGACGTGTCGCGCGTCCGAAGCGCGGACGCCGGACCGGTCCTGGCCGATCGGATCACGTGGTTCATGCAGCGCCTGGGGACGCCGAACGGCCTGCGCGCCGTCGGCTACTCGGCGAGCGACATCCCGGCGCTCGTCGAGGGCACGCTGCCGCAACATCGCGTGACGAAGCTCTCACCGCGGCCGGCGGGCCCCGAGGAGCTGGCACGGCTGTTCGAGCACGCGATGACCGCCTGGTGAGCCGCGGGCGGCTGCCTCAGCCTGTCCGGCCGACGCGGGTCGCCAGGATCTCGTCGACCGCCGCAATCGCGGCATCGAGCTCTTCATCGGTGGTGTAGAAGTGCGGCGACATCCGCACACCCGCATGCGGCCGCCAGTCGACGAGGACGTCCCGCTTCAGCAGCTCGCGGCAGACGTCGGGTGCGTCGGGCATGTCGATTGAGACGGTGCCGCCGCGCACGGATCGATCGCGGGGCGTGTGGACGCGCCACCCGCGCGCGTCGGCCAGCTCGATGAGCCGTGCAGTCTGACGCTCCGATTTCTGACGGATCCGATCAACGCCGGCTTCGCCGATGATCCGCAATCCGGGTCGCGCGGCTTCGAGCCCCGGAATGTTCGAGGTGCCGTTCATGAACCGGTACGGCGGATTGGTGTAACGAATCGGGCCGGTCTCGAACGCGAAGGGATCTTCGTGCGCGAACCAGCCGGTCAGCGTGGGGCGCAAGTCCAGCGCGAGATCGGGGCGAACATAGAGATACGAGGTCCCCGGTCCGCCACAGAGCCACTTGAGCACCCCACCACACGCGAAATCGACGTTCAGGGCTCGGACGTCGACCGGCACCGTGCCGAGCGACTGAAAGGTGTCGAGCAGCACATGCGCCCCCACCCGATGGGCCTTGTCGACGATCGCCTGTGCATCGTTGATGAACGCGCTCCGAAAGAGGACGTGCGACTCCGGCACGAGGACCGTCTCCTCGTCGATCGCCTCGAGCAGCCGTTCGGTCGGAACGGTGATTCCGTCCTCGGTCCTGACCATCTGGACGCGGGCACCGCGCGCGCGCTGCGCCTCCCAGAAATACATCACCGATGGGAAGTTCAGGTCCGTATAAACGATCTTGTTGCGCCTGCCGGAGAAGTCAAAGCACGACGCGACCACCGCCTGGCAGGTCGTCACATTGCCGTAGGTGGCCACCGAGCCGGGAGCGGCGTTCATCAGCCGGCCGATCTCGCCGCCAACCTCTGCGGCCAGCGTCCACCACCGTTCTTCCCACGCGCGGACGCCACGGGTGGCCCACGTGTCGGCATAGTCGCGCATCGCATCGACCACGCCGCGGGGCATGGCGCCGAGCGAGTTGCTGATCAAATAGGTCGAGCGGCCGAGGATCGGAAACTCCGGCCGGAAGCGCAGCAGATCGTCACTCATCCGGCGATTGTACGTTTGCGGTACGCGTTCTTCAGCGCCAGGTAGGCGAGGTTGAGCACGAGCAGATACGCCACGCCGCTCGACACCGCGAGCGGCGAATCGAACCAGGTTTTCCCGATGCACAGCACGATCAAGGCGAAACCAGTCAGCGAGGCGCGCGCGGCGGCGACGCCGCCGCGACTCCGGATGTGCGCGGCCAGCGTCACCAGCCAGGACAACAACAGCCCGAAAAGCGCGGCGTTGAGGATCGACACGAACGCGGCGCCCGGCGCCCAGCGTTCGAGGGCCAACGCCAGGCCGATCGGCACTGACGACACGAGAACGGCATAGGTCGGCGAGCCGGCGCGATTCAAGGCGCCGACGCGCGCCGGCGCCCATCCGCTTCGTGCGAGCGAGAAGAGGGTTCGCGAGGCCGAGTAGAGCGCCGCGTTGGCGCCGGACAGCGCCGCCGTGAGCACCGCGAAGTTCATCAGGTGACCTGCCGCAGGAATGTTCACCCGGCGGAAGACGGTGACGAAGGGCGATTCGGTGACGCCCGTGCGATCCCACGGGATCACGCCGGTGAGCACGACGATTGCGCCCAGATAGATCACGGTGAGCGTGCCGAAGGTCAGGCGCGTCGCACGCGCCACATCGGCCGCGGATCGCGATTCCCCGCTGGTGACGGCGACGAACTCGACGCCGGCAAAGGTGTACAGCGCAAAGGGCAGCGCGAGCAGCGGCGCCAGCGCGCCACGTGGAAAGAAGCCCCCGCGCGCGGTGTACTGCGGAGCGGTGCGGCCGGTGAGCATCAGTGCCGCGCCGAGCACAACGAAGGCGAGGATCACCATCACCTTGATCATCGCGAACCAGTATTCGAAGCGGCCGTACTCGCGCACGCCGAGGAGGTTGACGGCCAGCAGCAGCCCGGATGCGAGGACGACCCACGCGAGTGGCGGCACGCGCGGAAACCAGAACGCCATGTAGGTGGCCGACGCGACCATTTCCGCGCCGATGGAGATGGCGATGGCCGCCCAGTAGCCGGCACCCGCGAGGAATCCGGCCCACTGGTTCAGGTACAGATCCCCATACAGGCGAAAGGATCCGGCGGCCGGGTGCCGGCTCGCGAGATCGCCCAGCGCGCAGGTGACGGTCCAGGTGATGAACGCCGCGAGCAGGAACGTCAGGATCACGGACGGACCGGCGACGCCGATCGCGGCAGCCGATCCCAACAGCAAACCGGTCCCGATCGATCCGCCGACCGCGACCATCGTCATCTGGCCAGCGGTCAGCTGGCGGCGGAGCCCGTGCTCGGGCGAGGGGACGGCTTCGATCAACGCGAGACGGTGACGGTTACGTTTTCGTAGGTAAACAGCGACCCGTCGCTCGCGACAGCGCGCAGCGTGTACTCGCCCGGTTCATCGAAGCTCACCTCGGTCACCCACTTTCCATCCGGCGGCGGCACCGGAACCGTGTAGGGCGGCGACCACGGGGAGTTCGCGTACGCGCGCGTGTCGGTCCACGTCTTCATCTGATCCGGGCGGAACGTGACGCTCGACGCCCTGCCGCGGTACACCATCCACGACATCCGCAGGCCGGGCCCGCTCGACGGCACGATCGCGGACGGTGGCCGGTAGATCTGGTTTGCGAGCGATGCGGGCGTCGGGACCGCGCGCGGCGCGGCGGCGGGCGCCGGCGGGTCGGCCGACATCATCCGGCCGCTGGCATCGCGGGGCTGCGGTTTGCCGTCGCGGCGCGCCGGCAGATTATCGGGATCACCGGCGAAGGCGGTCAGGACCAGTATTTCACCGGTTTTGATCGTGCGCCGCGGCGCGCCCTCGATGCGCAGCTCGGGCGGCACGTTCGTCCTCAGCTCGTCGCGCAGACTGCCGAAGTCGCCGCCGACTTCGGTCGAGATCACTTGATTGTCGATCTGGTAGTCCGATTTGAGCGACGCGTAAGCCTTCTCCGTCCGGCCGTTGGTGGTCAGCGTCCAGATCAACTCGCGGCTGGCCATGTCCTTCGGCACCTTCACTGTGAACAGAAACGGACTCCGCCGCGGATAGAAATGCGTCGGCTGGCCCTGGTCCGGACCGCCCGGCTCGATGGTGTTGTCGGGTCCGATCGGCACATCGAACTGCTGCAGCCAGTTCGAGTTCATGTACCCGAAGTACATCGTCACCGTGCCGTCCGGCGCGTACATCCACCCTTCGTAGGCCGGCGAGACGCTCTGGCCGCTCGAGTAGGTGAAACGCGTCTGGGCGGTCACCACCGCGAGCGACGACGCGGCGACGAGGGCCGCCAGGATCGTGCGCATCAGCGGGCGGACTGGCCGGTGGTCGGCATGGTCGTCACTGCCGGCGGCGCCCAGCACAGCGGGCAGCCGATGTCGTAATCGTTGCGGTTCTTCATCCTGGCGCGCCGCTTCGCCATCTCCGCCTGAAACTGCTCTTCGGTGAGCGAGACGGAGTAGCCGAGATCGATGAACATGTTCGCGATCGATCGCCGGCCGCCGCCGGCCCAGTTCCGCGGGTCTGCGGGATTCTTGTTCGCGGCCGTCGTGTCGAGGAACCCGATCAGGTGGACGATCGTGCCCTTGGGCAGAAGCGGCGCGGCATCGTCCTCGTAGACATACTGCTTCACCCAGTTGTGGTCGTACCCGACGCAGTTGAGCGTCTGGATGTTGTGGCCCCAGATCGCTTCCAGGCACATGCGAACGCCCGGCGCGTGCAGGTGCGGCTCGAACGCGATGATCTTCGTGTGCTCCTGAAGCGTGGCGTACGCGTGCAGCTCCTGGTTCGCCTGGTTGGGCTTGACGTCGATGTCGATGCCGTTGCCGAGCCGCAGGGTGGAGCGTTTGTAAATGGGCTTGTACCCCGCGGGAAACAACTTGAACGCGAACTCGAGGTGGGCCTTCGTCTCGCGTCCGTTCGGATGAATGTGGCCGGCGTCGAGCGACAGCGCTGAATTGGCCTGCAGCAGGCGGCCTGCTTCCGGCGGGAAAATGTCGGCGTTGCGTCCAACCTCGTGGATGGGCCAGCTGCTGGCGAGCTCGTCGCCATTGCCCCGCTCGCCCATCTTCACGCTCGTGTACGTCATGTGATGAAACACGTACCGGCCGCCGACCGTCTTCGTCGCCCCCCCGCGCGGGATGTCGTTGATCTCGCGGACCTCGACCGCCGACACGTAGCGATCTTCGGTGAGCCCCGTCGGAATCAGCCCGACGTCACCCCACCAATCCGGCCCGCTGGCGGGCACGAGGACTTCCTTCGATTTCAGCACCAGGTCGGGCTCGCCGATCGTCCACGTGTCGGAATCATCAAACCGCCGGGGCGGCGGCATGTCGGCGGGGTTCCCGCGGGGCGCCCCGCTGTCGGCCCAGGTGGCAATCTTCGCGATCTCCTCGTCGGAGAGCGACGGATCGTGCTTGAACTTCTGGATGCCGATGTTCTTCTCGACGAAAAACGGCGGCATCGCGCCGCGCTGGCTGCGCAGCGCCGTCCGCGTCTTGATCGAGCGCGCCCACGGCCGCACATCTTCATAGGTGACGAGGGGCATCGGCGCCACGCCATCGACGTGGTGACATTCCTGGCAGCTGCGCTGCAGGATGGGCGCGATGTCCCGAGTGAAGGTGACGTCGGTCGATTGTGCCCGCGGGGCCGCCCAGCCGAGCAGGCCGACACCGGCGGCGGTGAGAAGAGCGGCGCGAACCGTCATAGGCACACTCCTTCGCGGCAACTATCTCATGCTGAGGGGACCGACGGCAATGCAAACGACAGCAGCGTCGTGCCCGCGGCGATCACGATGTGCTGACGGCCGTCGAGGATGAAGGTCATCGGTGCGGCGCCCCAAATCGGCGTCCCGGTTGAATAGCGCCACAGATGGGCGCCGTTTTGCGAATCAAACGCCATGAAATTGCCTTCGTTATCGCCCGCAAAGACAAGCCCCGACGCCGTGCTCATCACGCCGGCCATGGTCGGCGAGGTGAACCTGAATTCCCATCGCCGCTCGCCCGTCGTCGGGTCGATCGCGCGCAGCGCGCCGTACGCCTTCTCGCGATCGACGCGCACGACACCGCCGAAATTCTGCTTCCCCGGCGTATTGGCGGGCGCCTGCGGCACGAAGACCGCGCAGGTTTCCCGCGCGTTCACGAAGAACAGGCGGCGCGCCGCATCGAATGACGGCGGATTGAAATTCGTGCCGCCCCACTGGTCTGGCACGCACCGGGTCGTGCCATCGTTCAGGACGAGCGGCCGGCCATCGCGGCCGATTTCGCGGGCCCACGTCGTATCGGTGAACGGCTTACCGACCAGCAGCGTGCCGTCGCGCCGATCGAGCACGTAAAAGAATCCGTTCCGATTCGCAAGCATGACGACCTTGCGTGTCACGCCGCCGATGGCCAGATCGGCGAGCACCGGGACCTGGTTGGCGTCCCAATCGTGCGTGTCGTGCGGCGTGAACTGGTAATGCCACCTGAGCGTGCCGGTGCGCGCGTCGATGGCGACAACCGAGTTCGTGTACAGGTTGTCGCCTTCCCGCCCGTGGCCCCAATAATCGGGATTCGGATTGCCCGTGCCCCAATAGAGCAGGTTCAAATCCGGGTCGTAGCTGCCGGTCATCCAGGTCGCGCCGCCGCCGCGCGCCAGCGTCTCGGCCGAGGCCGGCCACGTGTCGCTGCCCGGCTCACCCGGCGCCGGCACCGTGTAGAAGCGCCAGAGGCGGGCACCGGTCGACGGTTCGTATGCGTCGAGGAATCCGCGCGTCGGATATTCGCCGCCCGAGATGCCGACGATCACTTTGTTGTCGATCACGAGCGGCGCGAGCGTTGCCGAGTAGCCGATCTTGTAGTCGGCCAGGACGACATCCCATTCAATCCGCCCGGTGCGGCGGTCGAACGCGAGCAGGTGCGCATCGAGCGTCACCATGAACAGACGGTCGCCGAGCATGCCGAAGCCCCGATTGACGGGCGCCTGGGCGCCATAGGTGAGGTCGGCCGGCAGCTCGCGGCGATATTGCCAGAAGGGACGGCCCGTTCGCGCGTCGATCGCCCACGCGAAATCGTTCGACCCGGTGACGTAGAGCACACCGTCGAACAGGAGCGGCGTCGCCTCGAACCCGCGCCCCCGCGTCAGCGTACCGGTTTGAAAGGTCCATTCGGCCGTCAGGCGACCGACGTTGGCCGGCGTGATTTGCGTCAGCGGGCTGTGCCGCTGGGCCGTGAAGTCGCCGTGGAAGGAGAGCCACCTGGAGGGATCCTTCAACCCGTCGAGCAAATCGCGGTAGGTGATGCCGGGTGGCGACGTCGGCTTTGGGGGGGTCGGATGGAACGCCCCCGCCGCGTCGCCGCGCCGCACGTCGCGGAGATCGCGTTTCAGAAAACCCTGCAGCCGTCCGGTCGCGTCCGCAATTTGGATTGAAAAGGCGTCCTCGTTCTTGCGCTCGCCGTGAATCTCCCCGCCGTCGCGCGTGACGAGGGTGACGATCTGGCGCACATCGGGTGCGAGCGTTTTCAGATGCGAGACGATGCTGCGGATTTCCTCGTCGGTCGCCGCGCTGCGCGGCATGGCGGTCCCGGGCACGCCGCTCCGAATGGTCTGAAACAGCCGCTCGTCACTCACGCCTCGGGCCGCGAGCGTCGTCAGGTCTGGGCCATTCAGCCCTTTCGCGTCAGCGCCGTGACAGGCGGCACACGTCTGCGCATAGAGCGCGGCGCCCGATCCGACCGCCGGCACCTGCGGCATCGGCGCCAGCAGGGCCGCGATGAGCAGGTCCAGCATGAGACCCGCAGAAGTATACTCTTCCGGCCTCTGGGCTCTGGCACGGCACTTGACCGTGGCGCCTGCATGTCGTCGAAGGAACCGCGCCGGCCGGGATCGACGCCCATCATTCGAGTCAGTGGCACTTCAATTACGTACCACCTGTGGATCACTCGTGTTTCTGGCCGGAGTGACATGCTCGTGCTGCGGTGCGATGGCCACGGCAACCTCCTCGCGTCGATTCGAAGCGATATCGAGCGATGTAACCGTGAACCGGGTGCGTAGCCAATCTGGACAACTGAGCAAAAGCCGAGGGCCGGCGATCGCACGCAGCGCCGGCGTGGTCGGGCTGACTGGCGAGGCGTGAACGGGGCCACGCTCCGGGGCGCTCAGTGCACCCGCTCGCTCTTGATCGGGGGCTTGGACGACTCGCGCCAGTCGTCGTCGAGAATTGTCCAGAGCGCCTGATCCTGGTACTCGCCGTAGCGATAGAACGCCCTCCGAAGGACGCCTTCCTGCACGGCGCCCAGCTTGCGGAGCGCGCCATTGCCGCGCCCGTTGCAAATGGACGCCCGTGCCTCCATCCGGTGGACACCAATCGCGTCAAACGCGAACCGCAGGACCAGCTCCGCACCTTCCTTGAAGATCCCGGTGCCCCAGAACTCAGATCCAATCGCGAATCCCCATTCGGCGGTCGCGAACCCGGGCTCGATCTGACGCACCTGGAAAATGCCGATCGCGATGCCGTCGACCGTCACCGCGAAGCACGCATAGGCGCCGGCCGCTCGCTGCCGCAGGGTCCAGGCGATAAAGCGCTCGAACCCCTCGACCGTGCCTGGCGGCGGCGAGATGAACCGCGACACTTCAGCGGTCGTCAGCATCGCGAAGAGCGAGGCCGCATCCGACGGACGCAGCTCGCGGAGCACCACCCGCGGGCCGCGCAGCACAGGCAGTCCGTCGCGCCAGTCGCTGGTGGTCGCGACGCCGGGCCTCGGCTGCACCGTGGCCACGTCGAGTTCCTCGCGGTACGGCATCTTCTCCACGGCTAGATGCCCCCCACCACTCCCGACAGCCTCGTCGTCGGCGCCGGCACGAGCGGAACGACGTCGCCGAACTCCACGTCGACGCTCGGCAGCGGCTCCGTGCTGTCGTCAGGATAGAGCGGCGCGTCGGCGGTGTCGGCCGTGCCCCACGTGACGTCCACGTCGATGCTCGTGCCCCACACGATGTTGTCGAAGGTATCGGCGTCGGTGCCCCACGCGATGTTGTCCAGCGGGTCGGCCGTCCCCCACACGATATTGTCCAGACTGTCGGCGCTGCCCCAGATGACGTTGGGGCAGTCCGCGCCGCCGCAATCGGTGCCCCACACGATGTTGCCGAGATCGTCGGTGCCCCAGACGATGTTGCCCAGGTCGTCGATCGATGTGCCCCACACGATGTTCAGCGCCGACAACACGCTTCCGGTGGTGTCGGCGGTCCCCCACACGATGTTGTCGCAGTTGTCGGCGCCGCAGTCGGTCCCCCAGACGATGTTCTGTCCGGAAACGCCCTGCGTGAGCGCGGTGCCCCAGACCACGTTAGTCGCCCAGGCGTTGCCGTGCGGGTTGAGGTACCCGCCGCCGATGACGTGGTTGCCCCAGATGATGTGGCGGCTCCAGATGGTCTGCGCCGGCATGACCGACCCGGGGCGGTTCGCGGCGTAGAATCGCGCCAGCATCACCGCGCCGAGGCTGTTCAGGAAGCCGGCCCCCTCGCGCAGCGCGCTGTAGCCCGGATAGATCTGCGCGGTGTATTGCAAAATGGCCTTGATCAAGTTGGGCGTCAGCGTCGGATTCGCCTGCAGCATCAATGCGACCGTGCCTGACACGACCGGCGCGGCCATGCTCGTGCCGGTCAGGGCCAGATACGGCTGATAGCCGAGCGGGATCGATCCGCTGACCAGATACGCGGATTTCGTCGCGTAAAAGGTGCTTCCCGGCACCGCGAGCGAGATGGTGCCGGTTCCCGGCGCGACCAGGTCAGGCTTCGCCGCGAAGTCGATGTAGGTTGGCCCCGAGGAACTGTAGTCGGCCATCGTGTCGTCGCTGCGCGTCAGCGTGCCCATCGTGCTCGATGCCCCGACGGTAAGGACCCACGGCGCGTTGCCCGGCGCCGTGATGCCGCCCCACTGGAGCTGGCCCGCTGCGTTCTTTCCCAGATTGCCTGCCGCGGCCACAACGGTGATGCCGAGGTCGGTCACCCGCTTGACGGCGATCGTCAACGGATCGGTCCAGTACGATTCATAAATCCCGGCGCCGACCGACACGTTCACGACGCGGATGTTGTAGGCCTGGTAGTTCTGGGCGATCCAGGTCAGCGCCGCGATGATGTTGCTGATCGTGCCCCGGCCGTTGGCGTCGAGCACCTTGAGCGAGATCAACGACGCGCCTGGCGCAATGCCTGCCTTCTGCCCGCTCGAGTCATATCCGTTGCCGAGGATGATGCCCGCCACATGGCTGCCGTGTCCGTTGTCGTCGTAGGGCTGCGTCTGACCGTTCACGAAATCGACGAACTGCGCGACGCGCTGGTTGCCGTACGGATAGACCGTTGCCGCCGTGTTCGTCAGGTCGTCGTGCCACGCCGCCACGCCCGAGTCGAGGGTCGCGATGGCGACGCCGGCGCCGGTGAGCCCGAAGTACTGCTGGACGAAGCGGGCGCCCACGGTCACCGCGGTCCGGTAATTTTGCGGCGCCAGCGGCCGGTTCTCGTGAACACGGAACACGTCGGGATGCGCGCTGAGCCTGGCAATCAGGGCGTCCGGGAGATCAAGCGTCAC
>JBPYEE010000055.1:0-10104 GCA_051985095.1 Vicinamibacterales bacterium
GTTCGATATCGCGCCGCCATCGCCACCGGCAGCCGCTGCGCCTGCTCCACCAGCAGTTGGTACTCCGATCGAATCTGGGCGTAGGTGAGGACCAGCTGGCTGTACTGCTGGCGCAGCTGCTCGTAGCGCAGCAACGCGTTCGCGTAGTTCTCCGGATCGAACACGACGCCGCCCAGGATTTGTGCGGCTACCGGAGCGCTCGCGACGGTGACGGCGAGCACGATGGCGATGAGGCGACGCGTCATGGGCGTGCTCCAGGCGGGCCCGCCGGGCTGTCGTAGGCCGGCAGCTCGAGGTCGTTCGACAGGTACACCTTGATGCGATGGCCTTCACGAATCGTCACGGTCGGCAGCAGGTTCAGGAAGCGGTCGAGGATGCGAGCCGACGACTGCGCCAGGTTCGCCGCTGCGCTCTGACGGTACAGATCGCTGCTCGACGCGTCGAGGCCGACGCCCGCCTGCGCTTCTGCGAGCCCGGCGATGGCGCCGACTGCGAGCGACGCACCAAAGATCTGCGCGTAGTGTCGGTCGACCTGATCCCGCAGTCCTTCGTCGCCGGGTTGGTTCAGTCCGTGAAAGGCATTGAGATCGATCCGCCGCCCGTTGGGCAGGACGAGGCGGTGAAACGTGACGGCGAGCCGCGACTGGCCGAAGGCGTTCACGGGTCGCGCTTCGCCGAGCACCCGGGCGCCAGCCGGGATGAGCACCCGCTGGCGGTCGGCGTCATAGACGGGCGTGGTGACGAGGCAGTTGACCGGCGCCGCAAACGTTCCGTCCAGACGGTTGGTCAGCACCGTCTCGATGATGGTCCCCTCGCCCACGCGATAGGTCGTTGGTTTCGCGGGCGCCGGCGCCGCCGGCTCGTCGGCCGGTTTGACCGGTGGCATGGCCGGAGGACCGGGGGCCGTCGCCTTCGAAAAGGCGACGCTGTCGACGGGCGGCGGATGGCTGCCTGCGCGGCCCGTCGATCCGCCGTGCGGCGCGGCTCGCGGCGCGCGGTCCGCGCGAGGGCTCCCCAGCTGATCTGGTGTGGCTGCCGATCCGGCGAGCGTCTGCCTGGCTCGTTCGAGGGCCGCCTGTTCGGCGGCGAGCCGCTCGGCCTGCTCCTGCACGCGACGTTGGTAATCTTCGACGCGCTGCGGGTTGACATCGACCACCGCCGGCAGACCGGGCGCGGCGCCCAGGCTGCGCGGTTTGGGCACCGGCGCGCCGGCGAGCGTCAAAATGGCCACCATCCCGACGACGATGGCAAGGGTCACCCACTGCTGGAGATGAGCGGGCACGACACCAGCCGGCGTCGTCCGATAGTCGACGAGGCGTGCGCCCGACACCTGGTCGGACGGCGGGCGCTGCGGCCACCACATCGGTGCGCTCCTATCGCGCGTCAGCGCGTTGAAAGTCCAAACGTTGTGTTCCAAGCACCAGATACCCGCGATCAAGGATTTTGGGCACGATGTAGGTGCCGTCCTGCACGTCGAAGTTGATCAGGCTGGGCCGGCCGTCTTTCAGCTCGTACAACGCCGGCAGCTCCATCGCGCCCGCCTGGATGTAGGTCACGCGATCGTCGTGGAAGATCGCCCGCAGCAGGAACGGTTTACGGTCCGCGGGAAAGCGGTACGGGAACTTCAGCGTGAGCGGGTAGGCGCGCCGAAACGCGGCGATGCGGTCGTCGGCCTCGGATCGGGCGCGGTCCCGGCTCGTCCGGGCGTCTTCGCGGGCAATTTCCGCTTCCTGACGGAACTCGTCGACCTGCTGGATCGGGACGTAACGCACCGGCGGCATCGCCGCACTGTCGGCGTCCCGATCGACATACAGAGTCAGGTCCGGGTCGATGTCCCCGACCTTCGACACCTCGCGGAGGCGGAAGGCGTAAATGCGCCCGCGGGCGGTGATCACATTGACGTTGGTGTCGCTCGCCGGCAGTGCCGGTTTTACCGACACGAGGGAGTCGTGGGCGTTGACAGCCCAGTTCTCCTTGTCGCCACAGGTGACTTCGACGACGTCGTCCTGCGCCGGCAGGGCGATCAGGGTCGTGAACCGCACCTTCGTCTGCACCACGATGACATCGCCGTCGTGGTACACGATCCGACGGCTGCCGCCTGGTGAAACGGTCTCGCTGCGCCCGATCGCGGTCAGGGACAGCACGGCGAGGGCGGCACCGAGCCGACGAGCGGTGATCGCGCTCATGCGTCCGCCTGGCCCGGCGTCGACCCGTGCGGACGGCGCCCGCTGAAGAGCGCGGCACTCGGCGGATCCACGTCGACCGTCAGCACGATCGCGTGCTGCGGCCGCTTCAGCAGCAGCTGTCGGCGCGGGATCAGGCCCGCGAGGCGATCGAGTTCGGTCTCATTCAGATGGAAGCGGTCACGGTAAATGGCACGCGGCAGGTTGGGATTCGCCAGAAAACACTTGGTCGGACAGCTTTCGGCGGCAATCTGCAGCAACGACGTCGATTCGAGGTCATCGCTCGACTGGGTGGCCAGAATCACCGATGCGTTTTTCTTGCGCCAGGTCTTCAACGCCTCGGTGACGTACGCGCGTACGCTCGGATCGCGCAGATATCGCCACGCCTCGTCCAGCACGAACACTTTGAGCGTGTCCTCGAGCGCGGGATCGACGATGGTTGCCGCTGCGCGGTGCAGCAGATAAAAGAGCAGCGGTTCGAGGATCTGCGGCGCCGCGTCGAGCCCTTCGAAATCCAGGCACTGGAAATCGGCGAGCGTGACCGTATCCTCGACGTGATCGAACAAGTCCCCGTACTGGCCGCCCTGAATCCATCGCTGCAAGTGCACCGCGAGCGTCCGCGGCAGAATGTTGGCCAGGGTGAACAGACGCCGCTGATCGGCATCCAGCTGATACACCGTCTCGATCTGCTCGAAGAGCGCTTGATCCTCCGCGCGTGTAACGGTGTGCTGCCCGTCGATCTGCATCAGCACTTTGACGAAGGCGAACAGAAAGTGCCGGTTAGCCGGCGTCGGTGCCAGCCGAAACGGATTGATCGTGAAGCCGAGGTTGTCACGCGCGATCCGCAGCGTGCGGCCGCCAAACCACTCCGTGACGGCGTCGTAGGCGCCGCCGAGATCGAAGATGAGGATTTTGGGGCGATACCGTTGGAGATGGGCGACGAGCAGGTTCAGCCAGAACGATTTGCCGCTGCCGGTCGCTCCAAGCACCAGGGTGTGCCCCACGTCCTCGACGTGCAGGCTGAAGTCGTACAGGCTCTGGCGCGAGGTCTCGAGCGCAATCAGCGGGTCGCGGTGTCCCGGCCCGTCTGCGGCGCCGCCGCGCTGCGGCTGAAAGAGAAACGAGCAATCGGCGTAGTTGGAGTTCAGCAGATACATGCCGCGCACGTTGTACGCGTGATGTCCGGGCAGGACTGCCAGCCAGGCGTGCAGCAGGTTGTAGCGCTCGTCGGTGACCTGCGCATCGTGGGTCGCGAACGCCCGTCGCACCGCTGCGACGGCCCGCTCGAGAATGGCCGGCTCGCGGTCGTACACGACGATCGTGACGGTGCAGACGCCAAAGTACCGGCCATTCAGCGTCAGCTCGGTGAGCGCCGCACCGAGGTCGCGGACCACCGCGGCCGCGCTGTCATCGATCAGCAGCTCGGTCCGGTCGGCGGCGGCGTCGTTGAGATAGGAGGCCAGGCTGATCCTGGTGTTGTGAAAGTGCCGGCGCTTGGCGTGAATCTGGCGCCGAACGGTGCCTGGCGTCTCCCGCCGCCACTCGCTGACGAGGATCGCATTCGAGGCGATGGCGGTCGCGTCGCGAAAGACATGTGCGAAGGTCTGGGCTGGCGGCTCCTTGAGTGTCAGCACGCGCACGTAATGGTCCCCGAGGCGCAGATGCGCCCGATGGCACTCCAGCGACGAATCGGCGACGTGAAAATCGAGGAAGGTGTCTTCGCGCAGCCGGACGGCGTTCGCCACTGCGGGGTCATAGTTCAGAAGGCGGCGCCAGAAAAGGAACGCGTCGTCCTTCGGAAGCACCCGTGGCGCGAACGGGTCCTCCAGTTGAAGCGCGAACGCGTCGACGCGCTGTCGCAGGCGCCGGACGCGATCGCCGAGCTGCCGATCCAGATGAACAACGGTCATCTGCGTCGAGAGCCACGCGTGCAGGTGTTGAATCGGGTGGCGCGCGATGCGCTCGGCGACCTCGCGCCAGGCGGCCGGCGTGTCGCGCCGCTCGTCGAGCACCACCCAGTAGAGCTCGTACCGAAAGATGCTCTGGCGGCGTGTGGTCATCCACGCGCGTCGTCGCGCCAGAAGGGCCGCGACGGCCGGATCGACCTCGCTTCGACTCTCGGGGAGTTCGACGCCGTTTTCCTTCAGCAGGTACTGATAGAAATGCGTCCGGTCGTCGAGCAACCGCAGCGCCGTCTCGAACCGACGGGTGATCGCGTCGCGCTCGACCACATCAAGGCACTCGTCGTCGACCTCTCCGACGCGCAGCACGATCCCGAGCGCGCCGCTCTTCGTCAGAAACGTAACCTCATCCACGAAGGCCACGAGCCCCAGCAGGCTGCAGAACGATCCGACGACCCGCCCGCGATCGACGACTGGCGACGTCTCCCTCATTGGCGGGCGCTCGCGGTCAGGACGACGAATGACAGCGCTGCCGGGTCGTACAGGCGGCGCGCGCCGGCAGAGCGCAAGATGATGGTCAGACCCTGCGGATCGCGTTCGGTAATCCATCGCGCGGCACTGAAGATCGCGATGCCCAGCATCACGCTCATCACCACGGTGCCGAAAAACGCGAACGCCCCGCCGGCGACGCTGATGGCGAGGAAGGCCAGGCGGCGGTCGGCGCCGCCGATGGTCAGGGGCCGATTGACCGAGGTGTACACCGCGTGGACCTGTGCCGCGCTCGTCGATCGACCGGCGCTCATGGGAACAGCCACGCCATGAAATTGACGGCGCCAATCGCCATGCCGACGCCGAAGACGATGCCGGCAAGCAACCGCTTCGACCCGCCTTCGCCGAAGGCGAACGTGATTCCGCCGACGACGATCGAGACCAGGCTCAACCCGCGGGCAATTGGCCCGGTGAAACTCGTCATCAGCACGGTCACCGCGTTTTCCCACGGCGACGTCTGAGCGGCGGCGGCGCGGGCGACGAGGAACACGACCACCGTCCACGCCATGACGCGTCGAACGCTGCCGATCAGCCGTGCGCGATCGGCCCGAACTCGAGGGAGGCGAGACATGCCAACGCCCGGAGCAAGAACTGATGCCGGTCACCGCGTGAGCGGGATGCGCGGACCGCGAGCCGCGCCGACGCCGGCGTGACGCGGAATTGCCTGCATTTTGGGGGGACGGCGCCGACGTCGTCTGAGCCGCGCCCACACGCGGGACTGCCGCGGCTGGCTCAGATGTGAGCCGCAGGCTCAGATGTTCTGAGCCCGTGGATTCGATCGGGGGTGCGGCGGAACGAGCTTGCGTTTGAGGGTCGCGAGCGAAATCTGCAGCTCGGCGGCCGTGCGTCGCCGATCGCCGTCGTTGCGCTGCAGCGCCATCCAGACGTAATCGCGCTCCAGTTCACGGAGCGGCTTGAGCGGACCGACCGTCCCGGGTCGGGACCGACGGTGGAGCGCTTCAGGAAAATCGTGGAGGTCGATGAGCGGGCCGCGTGCAACCGCGCACGCGCGGACGATCGCGTGTTCGAGCTCGCGGATATTCCCGGGCCATGCATAGGTGAGGGCGGCCTGCCGCGCGGCGATCGAGTACCCGGCAATGTCCCGCCCCATGCGGCGCGCGATCACGTCGAGCCGTTCGTCGAGGAGATGCTGCACGTCGATGGGCCGCTGCCGGAGCGGCGGAACGGCGACATCGACGACACAGAGACGGTAGAAGAGATCGAGTCGAAAGCGGCCCTGCTGAACCTCCGCCGTCAGATCACGATTGGTGGCGACGACCAGCCGGACGTCGACGCGCCGGCTGCGACACTCGCCGACCCGCCGGACGTCCCAGGTCTGGAGGACGCGCAGCAGGTGGACCTGGACGGCGGGCGAGATGTCGCCGATTTCATCGAGAAACAGCGTGCCGGTGTGCGCCGCCTCGACCAGCCCCGGTCGATCCTGCACGGCACCGGTAAACGCACCGCGGATGTGCCCGAAGAGTTCCGACTCGAGGAGCGAATCGGTCAAGGCGGCGCAGTTGATCGCGACAAAGGGGCCGCGGGCGCGCCGCGATCGGTCGTGGAGGCGGCGCGCGAGGTCTTCTTTGCCGACGCCGCTCTCGCCGGTGATGAGCACGGTGGCGTCGGTCGGCGCGACGCGGGCGACGAGCTCGTAGACGCGCCGCATCTCGGGGCTGGGCAAGTCGGTCATCGGTAGATGCCGTCAGCCACGCGTCGCAGCGAGGGCGACCCTCAGGTCGGCCCCGGCGTGTTGCAGCCGTTCGATCTGCTGCCAATAGCGTTGCATTGCTTTTCGACCGGCCGGCGTCAGGCGGTACGTCGTACGTGGCACCTGGCGCGCGAACGTCTTCTCCACTTCGATCAGGCTCGCGTCCACCAGCTTCGCAAGGTGGCGGGAGGCGTTGCCGCTGGTCAACCCGATCAGTTTCTGCAGGAATGCGAAGTCGGCGCTGCGGCACCCGGAGAGCGCCGTCAGGACCGCCAGCCGCGCCGGCTCATGAATGACGCGGTCCAACGTCACCAGGTCCTGAAACGCGTTAGGCACGCGCGCACCGTTGCGCGTCCGCCCAGGCCTGACAGAGGACGCGATGATCGGCGATGCCGGCCGCGATCAACCCGCCGCCAATCAGCGCGTCAAGAGCGACGCTGCAGACGTCGACCGACACGCCGAGCGGCCGGAGCAAGGCGACGATCGCCGACAGGATTCCAATGATTCCGTAGTGCAGGCGGAGGTAGAGCCCCTGGCACGCGATCGTCGCAAGCACGGCCGCGACGAACAACAGCGGCAGCGAGACGGCCAGCTGATAGACGATCTGGCACCAGATTGTGAACAGCAGTCCGGAGGCGAACACGCCGAGCGAGACGGCACCGCTGGCGAGCGGGCGCAGCGCGACCATGCCGAAGCGCGCCGCGTACCAGCGGCGGACCAGGAATGAAGCGGCGATTCCGCCAGCGAACAGACTCCAGAACCAGACCGCCGCGCCGCGTCCCTGCGCCGCCGGCCACCAGGCGAGCCAGCCGGTCCGCCAGACCGCTGACGCGACGAACGGGACGCCGAGCGGCACCAGCCGGAGCCCCTGCAGGTGCAGGTAGTGTTCGGCTACGTACCGCACCACGCGTACGTCAGCCATCGAATCGCTCCCGATGATGACGGTGCCACAGCCGCGTGCTTGCGTCAACAACTAGTTTGCCGTGCAAGCAGCATTTGCGTGCAACACCGCCGAACCGCCCGGCGCGGGTGGTCGCCCGGCGCCGGGGGCGTGCAGCCACTCGGCTGCTCTTCTGCGACTATTTCGTGCCCTTCGTCACGACCGTGACCGACGTGGCGTGCGCCGCGTTGGCTGCGGAGCGGAACGAGACGGCCACGCTGTCGCCAACGCTCACCAGCTCTGTAATCGGTACCTTGCCGCCGCCGCGCGCCGCCGCGGTGCCGGCGCCTTTGCCGACGACGTTCGTGCTGGGGTCGATGACGAAGGTCTGCGTGAACCTGCCGCCGCCGCCCGAGGATCCGGAGATCGTCAGCGACGTCGCCGTCACCGCGGTCACCTTCCCGTTCGAGCTCGTGGGGCCCGCCGGATTGCCGCCGGGGGTGGAGACGCGCCGGACCAGCGTGGCGTGCCGGGTACCGCCGGACTCGGTGTAGGTGACCTCGACTGCGTTGCCGGTCTTGACGACGTCGGTGATCTTGACGCCGGCCTGTCCCGCCTCCTGGGCGCGACGCGTCGCGGTTCCGGCGCCGCGCGCTTCAACGCGCGTCTGATCATCGACGGTGAACGCAATCGCGGTCCCGGCCACCTGGACGGTCAACGCGTTCCCGGACAGGGCGGTGACAGTGCCGCGCACCGTTTTGGTCTCCTGCGCCGCTACGGCGGCGAACCCGCTCGCGACCACAACCAGAGCAATGGAAAGGGCGAACCGTGTCATATCTGGCCTCCTCACGAAAGTAGACGAACGGACTTTGATCGACTTGGGGCTGACGGCGAGCTCAACCGGTACGGGTCCGCCAGCTCATCCTGAATTAGGCCGCTGATTCTACACATGAGGTGGCCAAATTCCCAGTACGATGTGATCCCGCGCTGATGTCGCTGAACTATCTCGCGACCCGATTTCAGTGCAGCTGGCCCTGGAGCACGCTCGTGTTGCTCTGTGACGGCCGGGTCGTGTGCGGCTGCGCCGACCCCTATGCCAAACGGGTCCTGGGTGATGCCCGCCTGGCCCCAATTCACGACGTGTGGTCGGGCGCGCTCGCATCACAGCTCCGGGCCGACCTCAATCGCGGTGGCTCCTCGTTCTGCGGCGACTGTCCGCTGAAGCTCCCGCTCGGGCCCGACGACCCGCTGGTGGGCCGGCCGCTCGACGCAGGCGCGCTCCCCTCACGCCTCTATATCGAGTGCACAGCGGCGTGCAACATCTCCTGTCGCGAGGCGTGCTGCGCGCCGGAAACGGGCATTACGCGCACGCGCCGGGCCGGCATGCTCGATTTCGATCTCTTTCGCCGCGTGGTCGACGAGGCGGGACCGTCGCTCGTCCGGATCGACCTTTTCAACTACGGCGAAACGTTCCTTCACAAACGCGCCGTCGAGATGTGCGAATACATCAAAACGCGCTTCCCGCACATCTATCTCTACACCAGCACGAACGGCCTGGCTCTGTCCGACGCCCAGGCGCGGCGCCTCGTGCACTCGGGGATCGACGAAGTTACGTTTTCGATCGATGGCGCGACGCAGGACACGTACGTTCGGTACCGGCAGCGGGGACGCTTCGACGTGGCCATCGCCACGCTGCGCACAATGGCCAACGAAAAGCAGGCGGCCGGCCGGGATCTCCCGTTCCTGAACTGGCGCTACATTCTCTTCCGCTGGAACGACGATGACGCGGAGATGACGCGCGCCCGGCAGCTGGCGGCCGACATCGGCGTGGATCGGTTGTGCTGGGAGATCACCGATCACCCGGAAGACGCGTACTCGCGGCGGTTCGCGCCCGGAACCCCGGCGCATGACGCGATCCGGCACGAAATCTGGGACGACAACAATCTCGGAAACGCGATTGCGGGCGCCACCCCGCGCGCCGAAATCGAGGTCCGCACGTTGGTGTCCCGCGTCCCGCTGATCGCACGCGCCGGCCGGCCGCTGGCCGTCCGCACGCGCGTCCGCAATGCCTCGACCCGACCCTTTGCGGCGCAGGCCACCTATGGCCGCCGACTGGTGCGTCTCGGCGCCCAGCTCTGGGCGCCGGACGGCCGTCTCCTCGATCGCGATCTGGCGCGCGCGTGGCTGCCGCAGACGCTCTATCCGGGAGGGGTGGCGGAGGTGCCCATCGAGATCCCGGCACCCCGGCGACGGGGCCGCTACGCGCTGAAGTTTGATCTTGTCAGCGAAGGGATCGACTGGTTCGAACGATGCGGCAGCCCCACGACCATCCGCCCGTTCTGGGTCAGATGATGCGGGGCTGCACGCGCGGTGCTGGGACGGCCGCGCCCGCTACTGACGGCCCCGGCGTTCGGCTTGCTGGCGCTGTTGCAGTTGCGCGTGCTCGCGTTTCTGGCGAGCGTCGAGCTCGGCTTGTTCGCGCGCGTGCCGCGCCTGGATGTCCGCCTGCGCCTTCGCGTTTGCGGCACTTTTCGCTTCAGCCATCTGGCGCGCCTGAAGAGCGGCGCGCTCGGTGGCGTGGCGCGCCTCGACGTCTGCCCGCTCCTGCGCGTGACGCGCCGCCAGCTGGGCGATCGCGGGATCGGGCGCGGCGCGGGTGGCCGGCGGGACGGAAGGGGCCGGTGCCGCGGGCGTGGCGGCTGGCGGCGGGGGCGGCGTGACGGCCGGCCGCGGCGGTATCGGCGCACCGACGGCCGCACGGCGGACCGCGGCAGTGGCGACAGTCGCCGGCGGCGCCGTGCGCGCGACCACCGTCCGATTGATGAGTGCTGGCGGCGGCGCGCTCACGGGGGCTGCGCGCGGCACAGCCACCGGGGCCAC